>CAXABH010000139.1:0-5454 GCA_963966925.1 uncultured Rhodobacterales bacterium | reverse complement strand
AGCTATTAGATCAAATTCAAATCGCCGGTTTCCCCTTAGGGTTTTGGTTTGCACAACAAGGGTCTATTTATGTATTTGTCCTCTTGATCTTTGTCTATGTTTATTGGATGAATCAACTCGACAAGAAATACGGTTATGATGAGGGATAATAATCAATCACTATAGTTTATGACAGTACAAATATGGACCTATCTTTTGGTGGGGATAACTTTCGCACTTTATATAGGAATAGCCATATGGTCTCGCGCGGGCTCGACCAAAGAGTTTTATGTTGCCGGTGGGGGTGTATCTCCCTTAGCAAATGGGATGGCAACTGCAGCCGACTGGATGTCTGCAGCTTCGTTTATCTCCATGGCGGGCTTGATCTCATTTATGGGATTTGACGGCTCTGTTTATTTAATGGGATGGACGGGGGGCTATGTTCTTTTGGCGCTTTTATTAGCGCCTTATCTTAGAAAATTCGGCAAGTTTACTGTGCCAGATTTTATTGGAGAACGCTATTATTCTAAAACAGCTAGAATCGTTGCAGTGCTGTGTGCATTGTTAGTTTCGTTTACCTATGTTGCCGGCCAAATGCGAGGTGTAGGGGTGGTGTTCTCTAGATTCTTAGAAGTGGATATTAATACTGGGGTTATTATTGGGGTGTTGATGCCGTGGGTGGTGACATGTTGGCGCGTGTTTTGGGCCAAATGAAATACGGCGGATCCGTTTCTGCGGTTGGATTGGCAGGGGGCGCGGGCCTGCCTGCGACGGTTATTCCGTTCCTGCTGCGCGGTGTGAACCTATTGGGGATCGACAGCGTCATGCAACCCTATGAAAACCGCCTGCGCGCGTGGGAACGCATCGCAAGCGACCTGCCCATGGATAAGCTTGAGGCGATGATCCATCCCGCAACCTTGGGCGATTTGCCAGCACTTGGCAAAGACATCCTAAAGGGACAAGTTAAGGGCCGCGTCGTCGTTGACGTAAACGCCTAATAATTTCACTGCGCCCCGCCCAAGGTGGTGGGGCGCAGCGAACACCAGTAAATGAACTGAAACTGCCAAGTTATTGTATTTCCGTGTATTGCGCGGATCGTTAACGGCGATTTCATTTTGGTATTTTTCCTTACGCAATATCCTCTCGAATTTCATAGATACCACTTCAGTACGCATTCACAGGCCAAAACTTAGGTGACGCAGTTTGAAACCCGTTTGGTCATAAACAGTTTAAACAATGTAATTTATTGTCTGTAGAATATGGATATGTGACGGTTTAGCGTAGCCTGAAGGCACACACATTAAATCGGACCCAAAATCGTCTTGCTAGGTTGTATGGCAAATCTAGTTCATAGTATCCCCATCGCATTCATGGATTTTGATGACATTACAGGGCAGCATTTGTGGGCAAGCCCCAATGACGCCCCTTGCAAATCCCCCAAACCGCTTGCACAGTGCCTTAAAAACAAACGGGGGGCGACATGCAGCTTGATCTTGACTTTATCCGTAGCCAATTTCCGGCCTTTTCCGAACCCGCGCTGGCGGGGCAATCGTTTTTCGAAAATGCTGGGGGCAGTTTTACATGCCGTCAGGTGATTGATCGTTTGTTTCGCTTTTATAACGAACGCAAGGTACAGCCCTATGCCCCCTATGACGCCAGCCGTTTGGGGGGTGAGGAAATGGATGAGGCGCGCACCCGTTTGTCAGCGATGATGGGGGTGGGCGAGGATGAGCTAAGCTTTGGCCCCTCAACCACACAAAATGTATATGTTTTGGCCAAGGCCTTTGGTGAATGGATGAAGGAAGGGGACGCAATCATCGTCACCAACCAAGATCACGAGGCCAATTCAGGCGCATGGCGCCGTCTGAGCGAACGTGGGATCGAAGTGCGGGAATGGCAAATCAACCCAGAAACAGGGCGCCTTGACCCCAATGATTTGATGGATTTGTTGGATGATCACGTGCGTTTGGTCTGTTTTCCGCATTGTTCAAATGTTGTGGGCGAAATTAATCCCGTTGTTGAAATTACGGCCCTTGCCCATGGGGCCGGGGCATTTGTCTGTGTCGATGGGGTCAGTTATGCGCCCCATGGTATTCCCAATGTGGGGGAAATGGGGCCAGATATTTACATGTTTTCCTCTTATAAAACCTATGGACCGCATCAAGGCATCATGGTGGTGCGCCGTCAATTGGCAGAATTGCTGCCCAATCAGGCGCATGCGTTCAATGGCGATAGCCTGTATAAAAAATTTACGCCCGCGGGTCCTGATCATGCGCAGGTTGCTGCCTGTGCGGGGATGGTGGATTATTTTGATGCAGTGGCGATACACCATGGGGGTGCCGATTTATCCCCAGCTGAACGCGGAAGCCTGGTGCATACCCTGTTCCGAGATGCCGAAATCGCGCGCATGAAACCCCTGATGGAATTTGTGCGCGGGCGCAATGATCTGCGTGTTCTGGGCCCTTTGGATAGTATTGCGCGCGCGCCCACGGTTGCCTTGGATATTGGGCGTAATGCAGAAGAGTTTGCAGCAACCTTGGCACCAGCGGGAATTATGGCGGGGGGTGGTGATTTTTATGCTGTGCGCCCTTTGGCGGCAATGAATGTAAACCCCGATCATGGTGTTTTGCGCCTTAGCTTTGTTCATTATACAAGTGATGCGGATATTGCGAAACTGATTGATGCCTTGGGCAGGCATCTGTAAATTAAAAATACTGAGCCAAACCAACTGAAATTATTGATCTAATGCGTTTGGGCCACGTACACAGTGTATGACCAATACAGCAACAATTTACTGGATCCGCCGTGATCTGCGGCTTGGTGACAATCCCACTTTGATTGAGGCGATCAATCGCGGTGGCCCTGTCATCCCTGTGGTGATTGATGATGATGTACAACGCGCGCTTGGCGCGGCATCTGCCTATCGTATGTCCATGGGGTTTGACGCATTTGACAAAACGCTTCGCGCTCTGGGTTCGCGGATTATTTACAGAACCGGTCATCCCGTCGATGTGCTGAGTGAATTGGTACAAGAAACAGGGGCGGATGCGGTTTATTGGTCGCGTTTATACGATCCACACAGCGTGCAGCGTGACACTGAGGTGAAAGCAACGCTTACGGCCAAGGGTATTGATGCCAAAAGCGTATCTGGACATTTGATGTTCGAACCTTGGAGCGTGGAAACCAAGGCGGGGGGATTTTTCCGCGTCTACACGCCATTCTGGCGGGCGGTGTCGGGTCGTGATGTTCCAACACCCTTGTCCGCACCTGCAAAAATACCAGCCCCTACCTTATGGCCAAACAGTGAACAGCTTGCCGATTGGAACATGGGCGCGCGCCTGTCGCGTGGGCAATCAGTTTTAAACCAATACCTAAGCGCGGGCGAAGATGTGGCGCAGGATATCCTGTTTCAATTCATAGAGGATGGTGTTGATCGCTATGGATCGGGGCGGGATTTGATGGGTGTAAACGGCACCTCGCGTTTGTCACAGTTTTTAACGCTGGGTGAGATTAGCCCACGTCAGGTGTGGCACGTTGCGCGTCAGGCATTAATGCAGGGTGCTGCGGATGCAGAGGCCTTTATTAAACAACTGGTGTGGCGTGAATTTGGCTATCATCTGATGTATCACACGCCACATATCACAACAGGAAATTGGTCAGAAAAATGGGATCATTTCCCCTGGCAAGAGGATGAAGATCATCCACATGTGATCGCATGGAAACAGGGGCGTACCGGCCTTGCATTAATCGACGCAGCCATGCGCGAAATCTATGTGACAGGTTATATGCACAATCGCGGACGGATGAATGTTGGATCCTATTTGACAAAACATCTAATGACGCATTGGCGCATTGGGCAAAAATGGTTTGAAGACTGCTTGGTGGATTGGGATCCTGCGCTGAATGCGCTTGGCTGGCAATGGGTTGCAGGCTCTGGTCCTGATGCAACGCCCTATTTCCGGGTCTTTAATCCCGACACGCAGGCCAAAAAATTTGATGATGGCGCGGCCTATCGCAATGCGTGGATCGCCGAAGGACAAAGAAGCGCGCCAAAAACGGCGTTGGATTTTTATGATGCGATTCCTCAATCTTGGAACCTGCGTCCCGATATGCGCTATCCCGATCCAATCGTTGATTTGTCAACAGGGCGAAATCGTGCGCTAGAGAGCTATAAGGCACGCACATTTTAGCACGCATCATTTTGTCCTAGGCAAGAGGGATGGAACCTTCTAAACCGCGAACACGATCACCAGATGGGGCCTGATATGCCGTCAATGTTTTTCTATGGAACGCTGTGCGATTTACGGTTGTGTGAAATTGTACTTGGACGTTCGCGCGAAGAATTGCAATTATCTAATGCTGTTTTGCATGATCATGAAACTTATTGGGCACGTGGGCAAAATTTCCCAGTCATCGTGCAAGAAAAAGGATCGATCGCACAGGGACTTTTGTTAGAGGGTTTAGATCAGACTGACATTGATAAACTGGATTATTACGAAAGCGGATTTGATTATGCGCCGGTTCCAGTCACCGTTGAAACAGATACTGGAACCCATGACGTCAGTGTTTATTACTGTGATGATCCAAATGTGGCCTCTGGCGATAAATGGAGCCTGTCGGATTGGTCTGAAACCTGGGGGCCAACTGCCTATCAGGCGGCTGACGAATTTATGTGGCATTTTGGAAAATCATCTGCTGCAGTGATGGATCCTAAATTTCCAATGATGGAACGGCGTGCGCATTCTTGGCGTTTGGCCCAAGAGGATCCAAATTTGGCGCCAGAGACAGGCGCAGGGGATCGCCGTGTGGATGTTGTTAGCATGACGCGCCCCTATACAGATTATTTTGCGATGCGCGATTTTCGCCTACGTTATCGCAAGTTTGACGGTACCATGAGTGCCGAGGTATCACGCGCGGCATTTGTGTCTGGGGATGCATCACTGGTTTTACCGTATGATCCAAAAACTGATCAGATTTTGGTTTTAGAACAATTTCGGATGGCGCCCTTTGCACGTGGGGATAAAAACCCATGGCTTTATGAACCTGTTGCAGGCATGATTGATTTGGGTGAAACGCCCCAAGATTGCGCAATACGCGAAGCCAAAGAAGAAGCGGATCTGGATATTTCACAACTGATCCCGATTTCAAAATCATACCCCAGCCCAGGTGGTTCAACCACCTTTTTCCACAGCTTCTTGGGATTGTGCAATTTGGACGATTACAACACTAAAATCGGGGGGTTGGCTGACGAAAACGAAGACATCAGACCACATTTATTACCCGCTGATCAGGCGATTGATATGGCACTACAGGGTGGCTTGCGCGCATTGCCTTTGGCGATGATGGTGCTGTGGTTGCAACAATATCGTCAGAGTGATCTTGTAAGTCGTTAGTTTCGCTCATAGCATAGTTAAAATGAATTGAGGATAGATATGCAGTACGCGTCTGATTTGGCACATGCCGTCGGTAACACCC
>CAXABH010000138.1:0-5457 GCA_963966925.1 uncultured Rhodobacterales bacterium | reverse complement strand
TCTTAATCCCCCCTCACAACAAGGTGAAGTTATAAAAGCGCAGCATTGATACCCCTTGCACTCAAGAATCTGACAAATTACGATCATAAAAAAGTAAATGAGGAATATTGTGGCAAAGTCTCTGTTTGAGGTGCAACCAAATGCAACTGTGGCAATCGATGGAGATGTTCGTTTTTTCCCTGTGAACCGCGTATTTTGCGTGGGACGTAATTTTGCGGAACATGCCGCCGAAATGGGGAATGCTGTTGATCGCAGCGCACCATTTTATTTCACGAAATCCCCACAATCTGTCAGCCATGGCCAACAAAGTGTGCAATATCCCATGGGAACACAGAACTACCACCACGAGGTAGAGTTCGTTGTGTGTATCAATAAGGCTGGGCAAAACATCCCACACAACACGGCAATGGATCATGTTTTTGGATATGCCTGCGGACTGGACATGACGCGCCGCGACCTACAAACCATTGCCAAAGAAAAGCGGCGTCCGTGGGATTTGGCAAAAGATGTTGAACAATCTGCTATAGTCGGGCCCATAACGCCCAAGGAAAATTTTGGTCATATTGGTCCGCAGCGTATCGAACTGTTCGTCAATGAAAAACGCGTACAAAGCGCAAATTTGTCTGACATGATCCACACAGTACCCGATATAATTCATGATCTCAGTAAATATTATACCTTAACGCCTGGCGACATGATTATGACTGGAACACCGGCAGGCGTTGGACCTGTTCACCAAGGTGATACCCTAGATGCACGGATTGACGGACTGACAAATCTGGTTGTGACCATTGACCAGTAAAACAAAGCCACCAGCCATAAAAAGCAAACTAAAAAAGCGCAAACCAAGGAAACAAGTGGGTGCAATCGCGTATCGACGCACCGGTTCCAGCATCAAAATTCTGATCATCACAAGCCGCGGCACAGGACGTTGGATCCTGCCCAAAGGTTGGCCAATGGATAACAAAGCCGATAGCGAAGCTGCGTTAATCGAGGCATGGGAAGAGGCCGGCGTCAAACGCATCAAAGAGGACCCAGTTCATTGCGGTTCACTTCAGTACGATAAGGTCATGAAGGACGGCAGCAATCAGCCGGTAGTTATGCAATTGTTTTCCTTTGAAGCGACAAAGCTATCCAAGAATTTCCCAGAACGCGGGCAACGCAAACTGCGTTGGGTGGGTGTCAATACAGCCATCCGAAAATTAAAACAGCCAGAGCTGAAACCAATTCTCAAACGTCTAAAACGTCAAATACGTTCCAATTCGTAATGCCCAATCAAGTTTCCATCGCAGCGTGCTAGGTGTGCGTGGGCAGGATGGTATGCTGCAGCAATCAAAATATACGCCCGCGCACTTGGATACAATTTTACTGGAAACCCTGTCAGAAAATCGAACACATTGTATGCGACAAATTTTTCGCCTAAATTCGAACCGGGTACAGGCAAAATGAACAATAGACCCAGGCCTGCGTTACACTTACATCCCTACCAAACATTGCGCGGGTTTATTCGTTGAGCAGCCCCGCTAAATAGCGTCCGTACATGCTTTTCCCAAACTTGTCTGCGGTTTGCTACAATTGCTCTTTGGTGATCCAGCCTTGATGAAATGAAATTTCATCTGGGGAACCAACTTGTAACCCCTGTCTTTCGGTCAATGTTTTCACGAAGTTTCCAGCATCAAGTAGTGAATTATGCGTGCCTGTATCCAGCCAGGCAAAGCCACGCCCCATTTTTTCAACTACCAGGTCATCGTCCATCAAATAACTATTCAGTAGATCCGTGATTTCCAATTCACCTCGATCCGAGGGGGTCAATTTCTTGGCACGGGCGGGAGCCGTTTCATCGACAAAATATAACCCCGTTACGGCATAGTTCGAAGGTGGATTTTTGGGTTTTTCTACAATTGTTTCAACACGGCCTGATGTGTCAAAACCAACAACTCCGTAACGCTCGGGATCTGTCACATGATACCCGAAAACCGTGGCGCCCGTTTTAGCGGCATCCGCCGTTTTTAACGCCTGAGGTAAGCCGTGACCAAAAAATATATTATCCCCCAATATCAACGCAGCAGGATCACCATTTAAAAAATCTTCCGCCAGTATGAACGCCTGCGCTAACCCATCTGGACTTGGTTGAATTTCATAACTCAGGGTCACACCCCATTGGCTGCCATCCCCCAATGCACGCTTAAATTGCGCCTGATCTTCTGAAGTTGTTATAATTAAAATGTCCCGAATGTTCGCCAACATCAAAACAGTTAATGGGTAATAGATCATAGGTTTGTCATAGATAGGCAACAGTTGTTTCGACAGCCCGATCGTCAATGGATATAGCCGCGTGCCAGCCCCCCCTGCGAGAATGATGCCTTTTCGAAGTGTCATTGAATTTCCCCTAGGTCCTTAAGGATTTTCGTTAAACCGTTTCCCCAATTCGGCCGGTCAATATCAAAGACCGATTTTGTCAAATCACAGTTCAATCGACTGTTTTGGGGCCGTTGGGCAGGTGTTGGGTATCCCGATGTTGTGATAGCGTTTAGTTGAACATCGCGACCAGCGCATTCAAAAATCGTTTTCGCAAATTCATACCAGCTAACATCTGGTTTACCAGAAAAGTGATAAACACCCTTTTTTTCAGGATTTATCAATAAGCTGTGGGCAATTTGGACACACGCTTTGGCAACACTATGCGCAGGGGTTGGCCCCCCGATCTGATCATCCACAACACGCAATAACTTATGATTTTCTGCAGCGTTTAGCATGGATTTAACAAAATTTGCTCGATGCGCAGACACAACCCATGAGGTCCGTAAGATTGCGTAAATTGCGCCAGAACGTACAATGGCCTCTTCGCCTAATCGCTTACTATATCCGTATACGTTGACTGGATTTGTTGTATCGTTTGGTTTTCGGGGCGTTTCACCCGATCCATCAAACACATAGTCAGTTGAAATGTGAACAAACGGAATACCAAGTTCACTACATGCCTTGGCCATGGCTGCGGGTGCATCGGCATTAATCAGTGTGGCTAACTCTTTTTCCGTTTCCGCTTTATCCACAGCCGTATACGCTGCAGCATTGATCACCGACATGGGCTTGTGCTGAAGGATTTTATGCGCGCAGGCCTCGGGGTTGGTTAGGTCAGCTTCAGCACGATCCAGCGTCAAAACACCATCAAATTTTGCAAGCTCAAGCCCAACTTGCCCATTACTCCCGAATACAAGGATCATCATAATGTCCCCAAGCGCGTGCCGACACCCTGTTTTGATTGTAGTGGTTCCCACCATTCACGATTGTTAAGATACCAATGGACAGTTCTCTCTAATCCCTCATCCAGCGTAAGTGAGGGCGACCAACCAAGCTCAGAGCGCGCGCGTGATGGATCAATCGCATACCGCAGGTCATGACCGGGCCGATCATCCACAAACATAATCAAATCCGCATAATTTCCGTTTTGGCGGGGATGTACACGGTCCAATATCGCACAAATTTTATGTACCAGGTCAATGTTCCTACACTCGTTTTCACCTCCGATATTATAACTTCTTCCAATTTCGCCAGTAGTTAGGACGTGCAACAGTGCTTCCGCATGATCTTCCACAAAAAGCCAATCACGTATGTTGGATCCATTCCCATAAATCGGAATATTTTTGCCCGACAATGCATTTAAAATCACGACAGGGATCAATTTTTCAGGAAACTGATAGAGCCCATAATTGTTTGAACAATTGCTAATGACCGTTGGAAGCCCATAGGTTGATTGCCACGCTCTGACCAAATGATCAGAAGCCGCTTTGGAGGCGGCATATGGACTGCGTGGGTCGTATGCTGATTGTTCCGTAAAAAATATTTTTTGGTCATTTGGCAAACTTCCAAACACTTCATCGGTACTAACATGATGAACGCGAAAGTGATCAGGCGATCCCGCAGTAACCCAATACGCCCGCGCTGCCTCAAGCACATTGAAAGTGCCCATCACATTGGTTTCAACGAAATCCCCGGGGGCGTCAATCGATCGATCAACATGTGACTCTGCCGCCAAATGCATCACAGCCTCTGGCTGATGCAGATCAAATACGTGCTTTAGGTCGTTTAAATTTCGGATATCAATGTGTTCAAAAACATAGTCAGGGCTATCCGCAATCGATGCAAGGCTATCTACTGACGCCGCGTAGGTCAGAGCATCCACGTTAATGATCGAGTGCCCCTTAGCAATTGCGGCGCGTATCAACGCAGACCCAATAAAACCTGCCCCTCCAGTTACAAGAATTCTCATGAATTTACCCCAAACACGAATGGGCTCTCAAACTCTGCAAGCAATTGTGCAGTTTTATCTTTATCGCTGATCGTTAGATCCGTGGTAACTGGCCAGTCGATCCCTATTTCAGGATCATTCCAAATAAGTGCACCCTCTGTCTCAGGGGCGTAATAATCACTGCACTTATAGACGATTTCACTATTGGAACAAAGCGTCACAAAACCATGAGCGAACCCGATAGGAACATACATTTGATGTCCATTCTCCTCCGTCAATTCATGTCCAACCCACTGGCCATAAGTTGAACTGCCTTTTCGAATATCAACCGCAACATCCAAAATAGCACCGCGCCCACACCGTACCAATTTAGCCTGTGCATGCGGTGGCGCCTGAAAATGCAACCCACGCATGGTACCTGGCAAAGCTGAAAGCGAGTGGTTATCTTGCACGAACTTAACGTCAACCCCAAGCTCGGCGTAGCGTTTAAGACTATAGGTTTCCCCAAAAAATCCACGGTGATCACCGTGCCGTGTCGGCGTGATTATTAGAACACTTTCCATACCTTTGAACCCAATGCGAATGCCATTGCTTAACGCCATAATAGCATGCAGTCATAGCGCAATGGGTTATATTGGGCCTGAATTCACCTCATACGTGGCATTTTTACATACCACGTATGGGTCACTTTTAAATTCCTGAAATCGGCGATCGGCTTCTCTATACACACATAGTGTAAATTTATATTGACATATTTTGATTTTGATAAAGAATAAACATACTTAAACCTCGCGTTTAAGCACGTAACGTGCAGCTCCTTTTGTTGGCTACAAAGATGTTATGCGCGATGCGTTGGCGGACGATCAAATCGTTGTATTCAAACTCTCAATCGTCCGCCAATTTACACGCAAAAATAATAGTTTAACAAAATATGTTATGAGGATCGGCCTGCGATTTTTTGAATTTGGAAAATGGCTGAGAGTTTCGAACGACGCATGAAACTCTCAGCCATTGCCTTTTCCAATGCTAAGGAAATGTATTAGGCATCAACATGCAAGCACAGTAATGCACAATGTGTCAATTATTATTTACATGTTGTTTTGTATACGCTCATTAAAATATGCTGGGACTGTAATAACAGCCTTGTCAACTGTCTCCCCAAGAAAAGCTTCCGCATCTTCTTTAAGTTTTCTTACTAGTTAGCTGGA
>CAXABH010000137.1:0-5464 GCA_963966925.1 uncultured Rhodobacterales bacterium | reverse complement strand
TATGGGGCAGCGGCAGCGTTTGAACTTGCGTTACATATGATTGAAACCAGATTAACCGTTGGTATCGCAACAGAAGTGGCACACTGGTTTCAACATCCTATGATGCGCAAAACAAACGTCCGCCAATCTGTTCCTACCTATAACGTGGCCGGTGAAAATACGCCCTTGCCTGACACAATCGTAAAGGCGATTGAACTTTTTGGTCAGGATATGTCACAGCCAATAACAATTGCAGATGTCGCAAACGAACTGGATATTTCACCGCGCCATCTTGAACGCAGCTTTAAAAGAGCGACAGGCCTCAGCCCGTCACACTATTACCGCAAAATGCGGATGGACGCAGCCAGACAGATTATTATGTATACGAATGATCGTTTATCTGACGTTGCTGCAAATGTTGGATATGTGAGCGTCCAAGTTTTTAATAAACACTATCAATCAGCATTTGGTGTCAATCCACGTGAGGACCGCAAACGCATTAATATTTACCGCGCCAGTGGTATGGTTCCGGTGCCATCCGTATAAATAACCTGCCCACGCTCATCTTCTATGATGTTATTAGGCAATGGCTTTCATAACTGTGACAAGTGCATGATGTAAGGACCCCGCGCTTGACCTTGGTCCAAAAATACGAACGTGATCCATAGGATCACATCTAAGCACAAAACAACTTAGGTGTTCTATTGATGTTCTGTGTGCATCTCCTGACTTCATCTCACGGATATTTATATTGCACAGCCGTTCAATAAGACGTTCCACTGTCTCTCCCTGCACGTCAAAACAGCACCATCCATCGGTTTGCTCGGTAATTGATGCTGTTTGTGCAAACCGCGCCTTTAAGTCAGTCGCTAAATGCTCGTGAGTGTCATGCGGCGCAATCATCATCCAGCTATTAGGCCCCATCCAATACCCTGAGACTGGATCGTTAAATCGGCAGCTGCCTGGCCCGGGAACATCACCAATTAGGGCTTTTACCTGTTTGTGACATGCGTTTTGATTGCCAAGGCGCGCAGAGACAGAAGCGAGTGCTAGATTGTTATTTTCACTTAAGGTCAAATGACCAATCTTATCAACCTGCGCAGCATTGCCACCCAATGCATTCATAGGATTAAGTTTATGCACGAAGACGCTCCCCTTCTGGATCAACGAAATGAGCTGAGACAACTTCAACATCATGATCAATACCCGTCAGAGGACTGACCAACCGAACAACCTCTCCAATACGTGTATCGCCGGACTTTAGAAACGCCAGTGCAATATGATGGCCCAGATTGGGTGAATAACAGGCAGATGTCACATAACCCTGATCATGTGCCGCATCGACAGTGGATCCTTTGGTCATCAAATGACTGCCCGCTGGTACAGGATCATCAGGGTTGACTGGTTTTAACCCAACCAGCTTTAGCGCATCACCTTCGTTCAGGCCCTCTCGCTCAGATAAGGTCGATCCGATGCTGTCTTTCTTCTTGGACACCATGCGTGCCATGCCAAGGTTTAGCGCCGATGTTGTCCCGTTTAATTCATTGCCAGCAGCATGTCCTTTTTCGATGCGCATCACACCCAACGCTTCGGTGCCGTACATAACCGCATCAAATTCTTTACCAGCCTCCATCATTTTTCGAACCAACGCGTCGCCATAGCGCGTCGGGACTGCAATTTCATACGCAAGTTCACCGCTAAAACTAATTCTGAACAAACGCGCACGCAGTCCGCCACACACGGTGATTTCGCCACACGCCATATAGGGGAAAGCATCATTTCCAATATCATGTTCACGATCAACAATCTTTTGCAGCAACTTGCGCGCATTGGGTCCTGCGACGCTGAATTGCGCCCAGGCTTCGGTTGTTGAAATAAGCTGGACGTCCATGTCAGGATAGAGACATTGGCGCACAAATTCCATGTGCCGATACACGCCAACGGCATTGGCCGTCGTCGTCGTTACCACGAAATGGTCTTCGGCCAAACGCGCCGCCGTGCCGTCGTCCATCGCGATACCGTCTTCGCGTAACATAAGCCCATAACGCACCTTGCCCACAGGGACTTTTGCAAACGGGTTGCAGTAAATTTTGTTTAAAAATATCGCCGCATCGGCACCCTGCACGTCGATTTTGCCCAGTGTTGTCACGTCGCAAATACCAACAGAATTACGTGTCTGTAAAACTTCGCGGTCTACACTTTCACGCCAATGGGTTTCACCCGCCTTGGGGAACCATTGTGCACGCAACCACATCCCAACCTCAACAAAAACTGCACCTTGTTCATCTGCATATTGATGAGAGGGCGTTTTGCGCACTGGGCGAAAGTTTTCATCACGAGAGCGACCCGCAAATGCACCAATTGCAGTCGGTGTATACGGCGGACGAAAAACCGTTGTCCCAACTTGGGGAATCTGTTTTCCTGCGACCTCGGCCATGATCGCCAGACCCGCCATGTTCGACGTTTTCCCCTGATCCGTAGCCATACCCAACGTGGTGTAACGTTTTAGATGTTCGACAGAAGTAAAGTTTTCTTTATGGGCCAATACGACGTCTTTTGCAGTTACGTCATTTTGCTGATCGACCCAAGCACGTTTGGCCCCGTTCACATGCCAAAATGGTGTGATGTTAATTGGTGCATCCTCGGCAACTGGCACGTCGCCAGTTTTGGCACTGTACCCCAGATCAACGACAGCCTTAACCGCCGCGTTCGCGCCTCCGTCCAGTGCGCCGTGGGTGGACAAATCGCCATTGGACGCACCAACAACGGTCAGGCCAGTCGGCAATGTCCCACCCGGCACAAAGGCTGCGATTTTTTCGTTCCATTCAGGGCGACCGCGCTGATGGCACGTCATATGAACATTTGGATTCCAACCACCAGAAACCCCCAAGGCCCCACACGACAATGTGCGTGTTGTTCCAGTTGGAAGTGTCACTTCCACAGCGGTTAATCCAAGACGTCCTTGTGTATTCGTGATTTGCCCACCAGCGATTGTTTCATAAGCCTCTGTGCTGGGCGCATCAAGCCGGGTATCTACAACAGCAGCAATTGTTACACCCTTTGAACGTAAATCGGCAGCTGTGCGGTATCCGTCGTCGTTATTGGTGAAAATCGCAACACAATGCGCAGGCGTAACAGCCCATCTGTTCGCATATGCGCGCATCGCTGAGGCCAACATAATACCCGGACGATCATTCATCTGAAACGCAATCGGACGTTCGGTGGCACCAGCGGCCAAAATCGCCTGTTTAGAATACACACGCCAGAGGATTTGTCGTGGCTTACCTTCTGCAGGTGTAGCAACGTGATCTGACACACGTTCAACTGCGCCATATACCCCATGATCAAACGCGCCGATGATAGTTGTGCGTGACATCACACGCACATTTGGCATCGACATTAACTCAGCAACGCTTGCTGCAGCCCATGCATTTGCCGTATCTTCGTTAATTGCAAAAGTTTCTGAATTCAGCCGGCCGCCCAACACAAAATCTTCATCTGCAAGAATAACTTGCGCCCCGGCTCGCCCAGCAGTCAATGCAGCCGCCAGCCCCGATGGACCCGCACCGATAATCAATAGATCGCAATGCAAAAATCCTTTATCATAACAATCTGGATCTGGTTGATGTGACAGGGTTCCCAAACCCGCAGCTTTGCGGATAATCGGTTCGTATACTTTTTCCCAGAATGCGGCGGGCCACATGAATGTTTTGTAATAAAAACCCGCAGCTAGGAATTGGGAAAAACGATCATTAATCGCCATGACATCGAAGGCCAGCGAAGGCCAACGGTTTTGCGAATTTGCGTGTAAACCGTCGAATAATTCAGCCGTTGTTGCGCGGGTGTTGGGCTCTTTGCGGGCACCTTCGCGCAGCTCGACGATTGCATTTGGCTCCTCTGAACCAGAGGTGAGCGGGCCTCTTGGGCGGTGATACTTAAAGGATCGTCCCATCAGACGTACATCATTGGCCAACAATGCTGACGCCAGCGTGTCGCCTTCATGACCTTGCATCGATTTCCCATCAAACTTGAAGGAATACGTCTGTGAACGGTTGATTAAGCCTCCGTCTAGTCGGTTCGTTTGAGTCATTTTGAACGCCCCTCTGCGCGCGCGACGTCACGCGCCAATTCTACGGCAGTGATTTCATGTGTGGTCGTATCGCGTGTTACGACCAGCCAGGATCTGTCGCCACCTTCGTGAAACCATAGTTCACGGTGCAGCCCAGCAGGATTGTCACGCACATAACCATAGGTCGTGAAATTTTTCAGCGCATCATCGTCCTGCCAGTCAGGACGATGTATCAAGGAGGCATCCCCCAAGTAGGTGAATTCAGCGCTATCACGTGGGCCAAGAAGAGGATGGTTGATAATCATCGTTATACTGCCTCAATGTAAATTAGGCTGGTTGCCCATGCCTTTTTCGTCGATCATCCGTCCTTTTTCAAAACGGTCAAACCGATAGGCTGTTGCTGTCTTATGCGGTGTGTCGGTCGCCAATAGATGTGCGTAACTATACCCAGATGCAGGCGTGGCCTTGAACCCGCCATAACACCAGCCGCCATTGAAATAGAGTCCGTCAATATGCGTACGGTCAATGATCGGTGATCCATCCATAGACATATCCATGATCCCGCCCCACATACGCAACAAACGTGCACGCCCCAACATTGGGAAAATTGCCATCCCACCTTCGCAAACGTCCTCAACTACGGGTAAATTTCCTCTTTGAGCGTAGGAGTTATAGCCATCAATATCACCGCCAAAAACCAGACCACCCTTGTCCGATTGCGAACAATAAAAATGACCTGCGCCAAACGTTATTACGCCCGGAAGCAGTGGTTTCAATCCCTCAGACACGAACGCCTGTAAAACATGGCTTTCTATGGGCAGTCGCATACCCGCCTTTGCCATCAAACGGCCTGACGATCCCGCGACACAGGCGGCCACCTTCTTGGCTTTGATCGTCCCCCGTGTGGTTTCAACACCGTGACATACCCCGTCCTCGATTAAAAAGCCGGTCACTTCACAGTTTTGGATGATGTCCACACCACATAAATCTGCTGCACGCGCATAGCCCCAGGCGACCGCATCATGTCGCACAGTTCCACCACGGCGTTGCGCAAGCCCACCTTTGATTGGGAACCGCGCGTTGTCTGTGTTTAGGAATGGATACATATCCTTAATTTGCGCGGTCGTAAGCAAATCCGCATCCGCACCATTCAGGATCATCGCATTTCCACGACGAATAAATGCATCACGTTGGGCATCGGTGTGGATTAGGTTCAAAATCCCGCGTTGGGATACCATTGCATTATAATTCAGATCTTGCTCAAGTCCTTCCCACAGCTTTAGTGAAAACTCATAAAACGGTTCGTTCCCATCGAGCAGATAGTTGGATCTGATGATTGTCGTGTTGCGACCGACGTTGCCGCCCCCAATCCAACTTTTTTCCAAAACAGCAATACGGGCTTGTTTAAAAACCTTT
>CAXABH010000136.1:0-5485 GCA_963966925.1 uncultured Rhodobacterales bacterium | reverse complement strand
TCGACTTTGGTTTTGGTACCCATCATGACACTTTTTATCGGGTTGTCGGGCGTGGTATATTTCAGGCGCTTGCTGAATTATGATTTTCCAACCGCATATTATGCATCTATGCCCGGCGGCTTGCAGGACATGATCCTGTTTGGCGAAGAAGCGGGCGCGAATGTGCGATCTATCTCGCTTATTCACGCAACCCGGGTTTTGATCATCGTTGTGATATTACCGATCCTGCTGACAACGGTTTGGCAGGCGAATTTGTTGGCCCCACCGGGTCCATCCGTCAACACATTCGATCCTAAACAGATTATTTTGCTAATTCTTTGTGCCATTGTGGGTTGGCGGGGTGCCAAGGCAATCGGCATGTTCGGCGCATCCATATTGGGACCAATGATTGTGGCCTCTATTGCCGCGCTCTTGGGGTATTTAACCACACGCCCCCCTGCCGAGGCGATTTGGGCCGCGCAGTATTTCATCGCGCTCAGCATCGGTGTGAAATACGTGGGCATAACGGTGCGCGAATTACGTCAAGATGTGGTTGCCGCAATCGGGTTTTGCGCAATCCTGATTTGCCTAACCTTTGTCGTGGTCGAATGCGTCCTGCTTCTGGGACTTGCACCCCCAATCGAGGCGATCCTGGCCCTGACACCAGGTGGTCAGGCGGAAATGGTTGTGTTGGCCATTATCGTGGGTGCCGACATGACATTTGTCGTGGCACACCATTTATTGCGGTTAATTTTTGTCATCACCGGCGCACCAATCATCGCAGCCCTATTGCCAAAACGATTTACGCAATAGGCACCGTCACAGGCGCAACTGCGTAGCACCGTCAAATGAATAGGTTTTTTCAGCGTCCGCCCCAAGATGCACCAATTCGCCCTTGGTGAATTTATGTAATTCATTCGATTTGACGATGAACTCGCTACCGGATTGGGTTTTGCAATATATCAGTGCATATTCACCCAAGTTTTCAACAAAATCTGGACGCGCAGATAGGATTGCATGCGCCTCATCCACAACGCCGAAATGCTCTGGACGCACACCGAAAACGTCCGCCCCTGGTTTCAACATTGAATGACCAAGCTCTGTTAAATCTGTGTCATTGAAAAAGTTCATGCTGGGACTGCCAATGAATTCTGCCACAAACATATTGCGCGGGTTTTCATACAGATCAATTGGCGCCCCAATTTGTTCAATATTTCCATCGCGCAGAACAACGATTTTATCTGCCAATGTCATCGCCTCGACCTGATCGTGCGTGACATAGATCATCGTCGTGCCCAAACGTTCGTGCAAACGCGCGATTTCAATGCGCGTTTGAACGCGCAATGCCGCGTCCAAGTTTGACAGAGGTTCATCGAACAAGAACACTTCGGGTCCACGCACAATCGCGCGCCCAATCGCAACGCGTTGCCGTTGTCCCCCAGACAGCGCCTTGGGACGGCGTTTAAGATAGTCCTCAAGTTTTAATATTTTGGCCGCTTCCAACACCTTTTCTTGTACAACTGCTTTTGGCACACCATTCATCTTCAGGCCAAACCCCATGTTTTCCGCGACTGTCATATGTGGGTAAAGTGCATAGCTTTGAAATACCATGGCCACCCCACGGTCAGCAGGATCAGCCGTGGTAACGTCACGATCGCCGATCGAGATTGAGCCTGCACTGGTCTGCTCTAACCCGGCAATCATACGCAGTAATGTCGATTTACCACAGCCAGAGGGTCCTACAAAAACACACAGCTCACCATCTTTGATATCAAGATCAACGCCATGAATAACCTGTGTTTCGCCGAACTTCTTAATCACTTTGTTTAGTGTTACACCGCTCATCTTATCCTCTTACAGCGTTGGGAATTGCCAATCTTTTGCCGCCTGTGCAATCTGTTCGACCGCCTGCGTTAAAGGCTGTTTCCACTCATTCAAATCTTCGAAATTATGTCGTGCCGTGGTTGTCGTGATCGACAGCGCACCGATTGGGCGGCCATTCAGCAGAATGGGTTTGGCGATACAAATGATGCCCGTTTCATGTTCTTCACGGTCATACGAAAACCCCTCTGCCTGAATTTGCAAAAGTTCTGTTTTCAACGACTGCGTATCTGCATGCGTGAATTGCGTATGTTGATAGTATGCTTGCTTTTGCAAAGCAGCCTCTTGGGTCGGCTCATCCAAATAGGCCAACATCGCCTTACCAACACCCGTGCAATAGGCCGGCCCAACTTTACCCGCTTGCGAAAACATCTCAACAGGGCGAATCGCAGTACGTTTTTCGACGTATAGGACCTGACCCGCATCCAACTGTGCCAAGTGGATCGTTTGACCAACCTGCGCATATAAAGTGTCCAAGACATCACGCGATATGGGGGCCAACGAACTTTGGCTCCACGCAGCATGAGCAAGACGTACCAAACGCATGCCCATTGAATAGACACCCTGATCAGGATCGTATTGTAAAAGCCCCTGATTTGTAAGGGTTTGTAGGAAGCGGTACAGTGTTGCCTTGGGATATGGGGAATGTTCCAGAACTTCGCTGAAACGCACTGGTCGTTCGAATGCGGCAACCAGTTCAAGCGCCGAAAGCGCCTTACCGACCGTCCCGTCATTATCCCGCGCTATGTTCACCGCCGTCTCCCAACGCAATATATGAAACTGTTGACAAGACTAGCCATAGTTGCCAGTATTTTCAATAGTTGAGATTAGGTTTCATTATTTGAAACCAGATCGGAGCAACAGGGAGAGAATTATGTTCCAGAAACTAACCAAGCTAACGACCGCGTTAGCACTATCAACTGCGGTTGCGGTTCCAGCATTTGCCGAACTATCTGGCACACTGCGCATCACATCCGACATGTCCAACCCTGCACCTCGTGCAGTTATGGAAAAAATGGCATCAGATTTTGATGCGATGCACCCAAATCTGAATGTTGAACTGACAGTCGTTGATCGCGAAGCGTGGAAAACACAAATTCGTAACGTGCTGTCAGCCAATGCACCAGACGTTGTAAACTGGTACGCAGCAACACGTATGACACCCTATGTCGACGCGGGTCTATTCATGGACATTTCTGATCTATGGAATGAACCAGAGATGGCAGCACTTGCATCAACAAAAGGCGCAATGACACTTGATGGGAAACAGTGGGGCGTGCCTTACACATACTATCAATGGGGTGTTTACTATCGTAAAGACATCTTTGCCGAGCTGGGCCTAAGCGAGCCAAAAACATGGGCGGAAGAGCTTTCAAACTGCCAAGCCATCATCGACTCTGGTCGTAAGTGTTACACAATCGGTTCAAAGTATCTTTGGACAGCGGGCGGCTGGTTTGACTACATCAACTCACGCACAAATGGCTATGATTTCCACATCCAGTTGGCAAACGGCGAAGTTGCATGGACCGATGACCGTGTACGTGCAACATTTGCAAACTGGCGTCAGTTGATCGACATGGGCGGCTTTGTTGACGATCACCAGTCATACAGCTGGCAAGAAGCGATGCCATTCATGATTGATGGCAAAGCGGCAGCATATTTGATGGGTAACTTCTCAGTTGCGGCATTCCGCGATGGCGGCCTAACAGATGACCAGTTGGACTTCTATCAGTTCCCAGTCATCAACCCAGATGTTGATTACGCAGAAGACGCACCAACAGATACGTTCCACATCGCATCAGGTGCACAAAACGTAGAAGCCGCAAAAGCGTTCTTGTTGTATGTAACATCGCCAGAAGTGCAAACAGAGATCAACTCTGGTGATGCATTGGGTCAGCTGCCAGTAAACGCAAACGCATCTGTATCTGATGACAAATTCATCCAGCAGGGCTTTGACATGCTGTCAAACAATGCAGGTGGCGGTATCATGCAGTTCTTTGACCGCGACTTCCCAGCCGAGATGGCATCAGTCGGCATGGAAGGTCTTCAGGAGTTCATGGTATTCCCTGACAACCTAGATGACATCCTAGAACGTTTGGAAGACGCGCGTCAGCGTATCTACAAATAATTCATTCAACATATGGGGCCACAAAAGCCGTGGCCCCATATTTTACCATATTCGTGAAACGCACCCGTTTTTCGTATGCGGTAATTCACCAAGGTGCCCTTTCGATGTCCCTCGCCCTTACTGAACTTTCAAAATTCAAAAGCTGGTATCGTAAAAACGATATCGCAATTACACCCTGGCTGTTCCTACTGCCCGCAATATTGTTTTTCGCAACCTATGTAATTTTTCCAATCGGACAATCATTCTGGATTTCATTTCACATGTGGGATGGTCTGGGCGAAAAAACATTTATCGGTTTGGACAATTACGAACGCCTATTAGGGTTGGGCGATCAAAAAATGGATCGCAAATTTGAAACGTCGTTTTGGAACAATATCAAATGGCTGCTTTTGTATCTGCTGGCCATTCCCATGGGATTGTTCATTGCCCTGTTTTTAAACCAAACTGTGACAGGCATCCGACTATACAAATCACTTTTCTTCTTTCCATTTGTGATTTCACAAGTCGTTGTGGGCCTGGTTTTCAGCTGGTTCTATTTGCCCAATAACGGCCTGTTTGATGTGATCATGAGTTGGGTTGGAGTCGATATTCGGGGGGGTGTTTTAGGAAACCCCAAAACGGCCACTTATGGGATCATTGCCGCAGGATTATGGCCCCAGACAGCATATTGTATGATCCTTTATCTGACCGGTCTAAATTCCGTTGATCCAGAACAGGTTGAGGCCGGGCGTTTGGACGGCGCCAAAGGGTTTAGAATGTTGTGGTATGTGATTTTACCCCAACTGCGACCCGCAACATTCATCGCGTTTGTTGTCACGATCATCGGCGCGCTGCGGTCGTTTGATTTCATCGCGGTGATGACCAATGGCGGCCCGTTTGGATCAACCCGCGTGCTGTCGTTTTTTATGTTCGAAGAAAGCCTGTCAGAATTTGGGTTCCGCATGGGCTATGGCGCGGCGATTGCGGTTGTTTTGTTCTTTATCATGTTGGGCTTTATCGCGTACTTCCTCTATCAAATGTGGCGCGATGAAAAGGAGGGCCGGTAATGTTTCCAACCCCGATCCAACAGCGATCTCGCGCAAGCCAGGTCAGCTATCAAGTTTTTCTGCCTATCGCGCTTATTCTGTGGTTGTTACCGCTAATCGCGGTGATGATCTTTTCAATCAAACCAGATGGTGATTTTGTAAAAGGCAACTTTTGGGGACTGCCCTCATCTTTTGAATTTTTCAACAACTATGGACGCGTGTTCTTTGCCTCAGATATGCCCCAATATTTGTTGAATTCAGTTTTCATCACAGTGCCCACGGTTATCGGCGCGGTGGTGCTATCATCGATGACTGGGTTCGCCCTGGGCGTTTATAAGTTTCGCGGCAACCTTCTGATTTTCTTCATGTTTATTGCCGGTAATTTCGTGCCATTCCAAATTTTAATGGTGCCCGTGCGTGATTTGACGGTGAACCTGAACTTGTATGATACAAAGCTGGGTTTGATCCTATT
>CAXABH010000135.1:0-5497 GCA_963966925.1 uncultured Rhodobacterales bacterium | reverse complement strand
CCATCAAAAGATAGTTAATAACTTCTTCCGGTAGTGAATTACTAAGCGGTTGAATGCCGAATAAACGTTCAGAACTCGACGGCAGGTCAAATATAATCACACAAGCCCATGCGACTGCGCTGTAAATCATAAATGCATATAAATACGGCCGTTCGATTTTCCACGAAAATGCCAAAAACGGCAAAGCAAGAATTGGGAAAAAGAGTAAATCAACTTGGGTACCTTGCTCTGATACAATGATACCGAACAACGTGGTTAGAATGGCATTGATTAACCATAACGCACGCGCGATCGTGTCAAAACGAAACAGAAATAACAAAAGACTGCAGCCATAAACGGCAGCAACCGAACCTGCGATGGCAAATCCAGCCAAATCACCAAGCGCAATCATCATGACTGCCCAGCACGTTGCAACAATAACGATCACTTGGACCGCCAGTTGGCTAACACGCACACGGCGATCGCGATCGATTTCGATCATATTAGGAAGTTTAGAGGCCGACATCCACTCTACCAATCAAAATACCGTCAAATCGTCCTTATTAACCATCAACGACTTGCACATAAGTTAGTTTACATACAAATTCGCTACGAAATCTAGCGGGTTAATGAAAAATGAAACATGCGCTTTTGATAATTGATGTTCAAAACGATTTTTGTCCAGGCGGTTCGCTGGCAGTTACAGATGGAAATCAGATCGTTCCGGGGATCAATGACGTTATGAAGGATTTCGATTACGTAATATTGACCCAAGATTGGCACCCAGAAAATCACAGTTCGTTCGCAAGCAACCAAAGTGCAGACCCATTCAGTGTTATTGATATGCCATATGGCCCACAGGTTCTGTGGCCCGATCATTGCATCCAAGGGTCGGTGGGCAGCGCGCTGCATGAAAACCTGAACACGACACATGCTGATTTGATCATTAGAAAAGGTCAGAACCCTCTCGTAGACAGTTATTCCGCATTTTTTGAAAACGACCACACAACCGCGACTGGCCTGCATGGTTATCTAACAGAAAAATCTGTATCCAAAGTGACGCTTGTTGGGTTGGCAACGGATTACTGTGTTAATTTCTCGGCTCAAGACGCCGTAAAACTTGGCTACGAAACAGATGTTCGCATTGATCTGTGTCGCGCTATTGACCTTGATGGATCTTTGGACCAGGCACGCAGCGATTGGAACACGCTTGGAATAGGAATTTCATAATGGTGGATATCGCAACACGTGTTTGGAACCACAAATGGCGCATTGATCCGATTGTCAGATCCCTAATCGACACAGATTTTTATAAACTGTTGATGTGCCAATCGATCCATCGCAACAAACCCGATACTCAGGTTACATTCAGTCTGATCAATCGTTCAAAGCACATTCGATTGGCGGAACTGATAGACGAAGGGGAATTGCGCGAACAACTTGATCATATTCGCAGCCTATCACTTAGTCGCGGAGAAAGCACATGGCTGCGCGGGAATACCTTTTACGGCAAGCGCCAGATGTTCAGACCAGATTTCATGGAATGGTTCGAAAACCTGCGGCTACCAGATTACCATTTGGAGAAGCGTGACGGACAATACGAACTGACGTTTGAAGGCAGCTGGCCTGAGGTCATGCTGTGGGAAATCCCCGCGCTCGCCGTGCTAATGGAATTGCGCGGTCGCGCTGTGTTAAAGGATATGGGGCGTTTTGAAATCCAAGTCTTGTACGCACGTGCAATGACAAAATTATGGGAAAAGGTGGAACGCCTTAGGCACTTAGAACATCTGCGCATTGCAGATTTCGGCACCCGCCGACGTCATTCATTTTTATGGCAGGACTGGGCCGTACAGGCCATGCAAGAAGGGCTGGGCCATAAATTTACGGGCACCTCAAACTGCTTAATTGCGATGCGCCGCGATATTGAAGCGATTGGCACAAACGCACATGAATTACCGATGGTCTATTCGGCGCTGGCACAAACCGATGCTGATTTGGCACAAGCCCCTTATCAAGTATTGGCAGACTGGCACGAAGAGCATGATGGCAACCTGCGCATGATCCTACCCGACACTTATGGAACAGAGGGTTTTTTGAAAAATGCCCCAGATTGGCTGGCGGGTTGGACAGGTATCCGTATCGACAGCGGGAAACCCGAAATTGCCGCAGAAACCGCAATTCAGTGGTGGAAAGACCGTGGTGAGGATCCGACACAGAAATTGGTCATCTTTTCAGACGGGCTGGACACCGACGAAATACAGACGTTATACCGACGTTTTACCGACAGGGTAAAAGTATCATTTGGCTGGGGTACAAACCTGACAAATGATTTCCGCGGATTGGTGCCAGATGCGGGACTTGATGCGTTTTCATTGGTATGCAAAGCGGTGTCAGCGAATGGAAACCCAACCGTTAAATTGTCTGACAATCCGAATAAGGCGATGGGCCCAACAGAGGAAATAGAACGCTACAAACGCGTGTTTGACGTTGGCCAACAACTGGCAATCGACGTAACAGTATAAGCGACACTACACTCCAACAAGCATTTAGTATTCTGCGTAGTAATCGCAGCGAAAGGCGAATTTTATGTATCCATTTCTGAGACTTATCAAAGAGGTGTTTAAATTCCGGAAGGCACCGCAATTAGGATTTGGTGACGTTCATATATCCCATCATCTGTGCATGCCGTGGGACTTGGATCCATGGATTGAGCTGAACAATGGTCGCACTCTTACATTATATGATTTGGGGCGTATTCCACTGGCTGCGCGTTCTGGACTGTTGAATGTTCTAAAAGAGCGCGGATGGGGTATGACCATGGCGGGGGCATGCGTACGCTACCGTCGCCGCATCCGTATGTTCGAACGCATCGAAATGCGATCCCGCGCCCTATGCTGGGATGATCGTTTTATCTATATCGAACAATCAATGTGGAAAACCAACGGCGACTGCGCAGGTCATATCGTTTATCGCGGTGCATTTGTTGGACATGATGGCATCGTTTCACCAGACCGCATTTGGTCAGCATTAGGTGAAACATCGGATAAACCCGAAATTCCACAGTGGGTTGCAACGTGGATTTCAGCAGAAGAAATGCGGCCGTGGCCACCTATGCAGGACTGATCAATCGGATCCAAAACGTAAAGCAGTAGCACATAATTCTTGACCCTAAACGAATACTTTCGTTTTGTGGTCAAAACACAACGGGGATCACATGTCACAGAAAAAAACAATCTGGGGTTGGTATTGGTTTGACTGGGCATGTCAGCCCTTTTTCACCTTGCTTCTGACGTTCATTTTCGCCCCGTTTTTCGCACAAGTTGCGACTGAATATTATGCATCTGGCGGCCTGTCTGAACAATCTGCAGACGCGCGCGCGCAAACGTTGTGGTCAACGGGCATTACGATTGCGGGCCTTTTGATTGCGTTTTCCGCTCCAGTGTTGGGTGCAATCGCGGACTCTGCAGGACGACGTATGCCATGGATTTTCTTTTTCACGGCCGCTGCAATTTTTGGGGCCGCCGCAACATGGTTTATGGATCCTGCTGGTTCCAACCTTGTAACGATGTTGGTTGCATTCGTGATCTGCTATATTGGGGCCGAACTGGCGTTTATTTTTGCCAGCGCGCAATTACCAGACCTGGGTGATGACGACAGCATCGGTGGGATTTCGGGTTCAGGCTTGGCTTTTGGTTATCTCGGTGGTGTGTTGTCGTTGGTCATTGTGCTGCTGCTATTTGTGGGTCAAGAAAACGGCAAAACCATATTTCTAAATCTTGACCCCCTATTTGGATTTGACCCTGCAGAAAAGGAAGGCACACGTTTTGCTGGCCCCTTGGCAGCATTGTGGTGTTTTGTTTTCTCTATCCCGTATTTCCTATGGGTACGTGAAGGCCACTTGCCCAATCGCCGGCCAAACCTAACCGCTGCATTGTCCACTCTTTGGGAGGCAATCAAAGGTGTCTTAAATCGTCCAAGCCAAGGTAAGTTCCTGATTTCATCAATGTTTTATCGTGATGCGCTGAACGGCCTATATACATTTGGCGGGATTTATGCGGGCCTCGTTCTGGACTGGACCATTGTTCAAATTGGAACCTTTGGTATCGTTGCCGCCATTTCCGCAGGATTATTTAGCTGGCTAGGTGGTAAATTGGATAACCGCATTGGACCCAAGCCGGTCATTTATCTAACGATTTTCATTCTAATGGGTGTTTGCGTTGTAATTATCGGGATGAGCAGAACACATTTCTTTGGCGTCGAACTAGCCGCGGGATCAACACTGCCTGATACTTTATTCATGCTGTGCGGCTGTTTGATCGGGGGCATGGGTGGCATGTTGCAATCAGCCAGCCGCAGTTTGATGGTACGTCATGCAATGCCCGGAAAAGAAACGATTGAATTTGGCCTTTATGGCCTGTCAGGACGCGCAACAGCCTTTTTAGCACCACTGTTGATTACAATCGCAACAACCATCACCGACAGTGCACGTTTGGGCGTATCACCCATTGTGATCTTGTTTGTATTAGGCCTTGTGTTTCTAATCGGCGTCAACGCCAAGGGTGATGTAAGATAGGCGAAGTTTTGCGTTTAGGTTAGAAATGTTTGGTCATTTAACGCATCCTTGATAGGGTTTATCCAAAGGAATGCGTTTATGATTTTTAGATTATTAATCCTATCCAGTTTGATCTGGCTATCTGCTTGTTCAAATTATGATCCCGAATTAGTGGCCCGCCTAAGCACGAAAGAGGCCAAACATTTATTTGGCGCGGTTGAACGTGGATCAGAACAGCGTCCCGCCCCCCATGGCAGCTACGCGAAAGGATGCGTCGCAGGGGCCGCGCAGTTGGCGGAAACAGGCCCGACATGGCAGGCAATGCGGCTGTCGCGTAATCGCAACTGGGGGCACCCAGTCGCAATTGATTTCATTCGTGACCTATCTGCCAAGGCAGCACAGCAAACAGGATGGAACGGTTTATATATTGGCGATATCTCGCAACCACGCGGTGGTCCGATGTTAACAGGCCACGCAAGCCATCAAATTGGATTAGATATCGATATCTGGATGCGGCCAGCAAATGATTTAACCCTGAACGAGAAACAGCGCGAGGAAATATCGTCCATTTCAATGCGCCGTGCGAATGGTGCGTATGTCAACGACAAGTGGACAAAACAACACCACAATATCATCAAAGCCGCCGCATCTGATCCACGCACCGCCCGCATTTTTGTTTTTCCGGGCGCCAAGGTGCAAATGTGCAAAGATGAAACAGGGGATCGGGCATGGTTGAATAAGGTGCGGCCATGGTGGGGGCACCATTATCATTTTCATGTGCGCCTCTCATGTCCATCTGGTGCCACCAATTGCAAAAATCAGGCACCCCCACCGCTGGGCGACGGATGCAAAGATGCGGAACGTTGGGTGCGCGATATTTTGAATCCACCGCCCCCCAATCCTAATGCGCCAAAACGCAAACCAAAACCGCCTCTGACGCTGGCGCGGCTGCCGCAACAATGTGTT
>CAXABH010000134.1:0-5516 GCA_963966925.1 uncultured Rhodobacterales bacterium | reverse complement strand
GAGGCGCGCGCAGGGTTTGACGCACTCTATCGCGCAGAAGGATTTGACATCAACGTTTCGACATTTTGAAAGGTTCGCCATTTTTGAACAGCTTCACCAATTGTGTCAGTTTAATATCCAACGGCGTTTTTCCATCAGACAAAGCAGACACCGCCGCCTTCATCCGTTTGACGTATCCGCCATGGTCCGCACCAAAGACATCGATCAACAGGTCAAAATCCCGTTCAACCTTATCATAGTGATAGGCAATATCAGGGGCGAAGTACGTCCAGCTGCCATCTGATTTTTGTACGGGGCGGTCCACATCGTCCCCATGTTCAGTTGATTTGAACAGGGTTTGTTCGCGTGGTTCCCAATCTTCGGGCTTTTTGCCCTTTGGCGGTTCCAAAACGCCCTCGTAAATCAGGCCTTTATTCCGCAGGCTGTCAATCGCGCTTTCAATCAGGCCAGTGCCATAAAGCGATTTTTCACTAAAGAAGTGATCCATTTTAACGCCAAGCATGCCCAAATCTTGACGGATCAAATCCATCATTGCAGCCGTTGCATATTCACGAATTTCAGCAAGCCATACATCTTCACCCTGATTAACATAGGCATCGCCCACTTTTTCCTTCAGTGCATGACCAACTGGAATAAGGTAATCACCTGGGTAAGTGCCATCCTCAAACGCGACCTCCTGACCATGCGCCTCAAGATACCGCAAATAGACAGAGCGCGCTAACACATCGACCTGCGCACCGCCATCATTGATGTAATATTCACGTGTGACATCATACCCTGCATAATCCAGCAAACTGGCCAAAGCATCGCCAAAGACCGCGCCACGGGTATGCCCCACATGCAACGGGCCAGTTGGGTTGGCTGACACATATTCAACGTTCACGCGCCGTCCCTGCCCCATGTGCGAACGACCATAGGTCTGTGGGTTCGCAAGGACAGTTGACACGACACTTTGCCATGTATCCGCATTTAAACGCATGTTCAAAAATCCAGGTCCCGCCACCTCGGCCACACTTACTCGCGCATCATCGGCTAAGTGTGTTGCCAATTTTTCCGCAATATCGCGTGGCTTCATCTTGGCAGGTTTGGCCAAAACCATTGCAGCATTCGTTGCCATGTCCCCATGCAATGCATCACGCGGGGGTTCCACGGTCACATTTGTGTAATCCAACCCATCAGGCAGATCACCCGAGACCACCATGGCATTCAGGCAATCAATCACCAATGCGCGAATATCAGAAAACAGGTTCATAATAGCTATCCTTTGTCTTGGGGGCGGTTTATCACGCCATGGCCCAAGGTCAATGCAGGATTGGTTTCACTGATTGCCCATGGACGTGAATTTGCCTTTTTAACGAATATCACTTTTGCATTTTGAGTCTTGGCTGCACGATTCAATTCCACAGCGTTTCGTGTTAAGCATCAAGGTCCACGAAGACAGCACCCTGAGGCTGTGCAGCAATCCAGCTAGGCTTTCAAAAAACGCTTCGTATTTATGAATTTTGGGATGAAGCACCTTCACTCTTTTTCACCTAACAAAAGCTTCTTCTAAGCTGGCGACCACCTCAATGGGTCTAAATCCAAATCTTTGATAAGTCGCAGAGCCCGCACTATCTATCTCGGCCTCAACCAACATTCGTTGCGAACCTAGGTGGCGAAGTGTCATCTCACTCGCAAACGCTAAAAGTTTTGTCGCGATACCCTTGCGACGGAACTTTGGAGAGGTTTCAACTTGATCCAAGCAGCCAAACTCATTTGAGGCAAAAGACAAGAACAAGTCACCTACCAACTCACGTTCAACAAACGCTCCAATCCAGACGCCACTGCATTCGTGAACTGTTTTTCGCGCCGACAGTATCCTATTTGTGACGAGGTCTCTTAAGATATCATCGTGCTCTGCATCATAAACCTTCGTTTGAAGCTCAATGACCTGCGCCCACTCTTCTTCGGTTTCAATTGGTTTCACGTTTACAGAAGTATCCTTGGCGCGGCCTGCCTGATTTAAAACCAAAATTTCAGTCTTGGAAATGTTTGGATGTTGCCAAAATGAACCACTATCTCCTTCTACTTCAGACTTGCTAAGCGCGTTGTCAAAGAAAACCGCACAGTGGGCCATGTCACTTAGATCAAACGCCCGACAAAACAGCTGCCTAGCTTTGTCCAAATCGTAATCAACGAAGCTGGCGTTCGTAATAATATAGTTTCCCCAATAAAAATTCGAATTGTTCCGTGTACGTACTGAAATGTACTTATCTGCATAAACAATTTCTGCATCGTAAGGAGCCAATGACAAATAAGATTTGGCCCCAAGTGTTTCCAACTTCATGACGTACTCTCAAATTATATTGTGTCCTGCGGGGCACCCTGCCTGTCTGCATGGGCGCTTAATGGTGGTGAAAAGTGTATTACGCGCACCCCATCGGCAATGGACAACTTATCCAAATTTGGCCCAAATTTCAGCTGCGCTTTTTCATCCAATGTTGCAATAATCACTGCCTGGGGTCGGTCATTTTGAAACCGCTCTAACGGATAGGCATCACTAATCCGCGTCACACTCATCCGCCAATCCGACAAAATTTTATCCAAGCTACTGGAATAGGTTTCACCGTCCATGAACACACGGCCACCTAATGTAGTGGGTAATTCATGGCGGCTGCTATGTTCACGATCACGTTGAAGTTGATACACATTGTTGCGCCCGAATTCCGGGGCTAAATCCGTTGTGACAAGGGTGTTATAGGCCTCATTCTCACTTAGGGCGACGATGTGATCATACTTATGCAACTCTAACATATGTTCCGCGGCCTCTGATAAAACATCGCCGTAAAACACAGGCAAACCCAAATCGCGGGCACTGCGCAAATTTCGGTGGTTGGTATCGGAAATCACCACAGGCACATCTAAATTATGCAACACTGCGCCCAATTGCGTCCCCAAACTGGTGCCCCCAACGATCATCACACCGGGTGCATCCCCCCCAGACAGCCCCAAGGCCCGTGCCACGGGGGTCAATGTGAACCCGTGCAAAACAACCGTAACTGCAACCAATCCAAAGGCCAGCGGCGCCATAACAGCACCATCCGCAATACCCAATGCCACCAGGCGTTCACCAAACAAACCAGCAACAGCCACCAACACAACACCACGTGGCCCAGTAAACGCCACCAGCACACGTTCGCTACGCGGAATTTTCGTACCCCACAGCGACAGAAACACCGTGATGGGACGCGCAATCAGGATGATCGCTGCGATAAAGAGAACCGCGGACAAATCCAACGCCATAATGGATGCCAAATCAATTGATGCGGCCAGTAATACAAACACCCCTGACACCAAAAGGACTGTGGCGTGTTCTTTGAAACGGCGCAATTCTTCGTATGAGGGCAGATTGGCATTCGCGATCCAGACCCCCATAATTGTCACGGCCAATAACCCGCTTTCGTGCAATAGGGCATTTGATCCTGCAAAAACACCAAGTAAAACAACGAATAACACAGGGACTTTCATGTATTCTGGAACCAATCCACGCTTGAACGCTTGGGCAATTCCATATCCGCCAAATACGCCAGCAACACTGGACACAATCAATCCAATATGCAGCTGAACAGCCGCCTCGCCCACTGTAGATGCCGCAACGCTGACGACAATCACCTCATAGGCCAGCACAGCCGCCAGTGCCCCAATCGGATCGTTTACAATTGCTTCCCACTGCAAAAGGGCCGCAGGACGATGGGACAGCTTTGCCTGTCGCAGCAGCGGTGCGATGACGGTTGGACCCGTGACGATCATAATCCCACCAAAGACGGCAGCGACGGCCCAACTAACACCTGCAACATAATGTAATGCCAATGCTGAGGTGACCCACCCCAAGGGTGCGCCCACCAAAACCAGCCGCAAGACATCTTGTGATGCATCACGCAATTGGTTGATATTTAACGTCAAACCGCCTTCAAACAAAATCACTGCAACCGCGATTGAAATAATCGGTGTCATCAAATCGCCAAGGGCGGCCTTGGGCTCAAGCAGCCCTAAAATCGGCCCCGCCAGCAACCCAATACCTAGCATTAAGACTATGGCCGGAATGCGCAAACGCCACGCAATCCATTGTGCGCCAACACCCAAAACTCCAATCGCTGCCAGTTGCACTACTGGATCAACGGCCAAATTCCCTGCCGCCATAATCGCATCCCCATCTCTTACCTGACTAAGAGTTTAACAGCTGTTCATATTGCTGCAAGGCAAAGCGATCCGTCATGCCCGCAATATAATCACAAACGACACGCGCGATTGTTTCATCATCTGGAGAATGGGCAAACTCGCTTTGCCACTCGACCGGCAAAAGATAGGTTTTTTCCATGAAGTATGGAAATAGCGCGCGCACCTTTGCACTCACATCTTTGCGCATGGCGACAACGCTCGGGGCGCGATACATCCGGGTGAATAGAAATGCGCGCACCTGTTTCAAATCAGCCCAAAGATCAGTTGAAAATTGGGCCATTGGACGCCCTGCCATGCGAATGTCATAGGACGACTGCGGGTTTAAGTCCCGCAGATTATCACGGGTGACACGCAACACATCTTCGACCATAACGCCAAAAAAGCGGCGCAATGCCTCGTTTCGGCGGCGGCGCAGATCCAGGTTTGGGTATTTTTTATCGACCTCGGCAAAACAGGGACCGACCAAAGGCAGCGCTGCCACCTCATCATCTTTGAATAACCCTGCACGCAGTCCATCATGCAAATCGTGATTGTTATAGGCGATGTCGTCGGCCAACGCAGCCACTTGTGCCTCGGCACAGGCATGTGTCGTCAATTCAAGGTCGTGTCGTTGATTATATTCAGCCAGTGCATAAGGACGCGGTTCATGCACCGGCCCATTATGTTTCGCAATCCCCTCAAGCGTTTCCCAAGTCAGATTCAAACCATCAAATTCCGCGTATGAGCGTTCTAGCGATGTCACGATTTTCAGTGCCTGCGCATTGTGATCAAACCCGCCATAGGGTTGCATCAATTCATCCATTGCATCTTCGCCCGTATGTCCAAACGGGGTGTGACCCAAATCATGGGCCAGGGCCACTGCCTCGGCCAATTCCTGATTTAATCCCAATGTATTTGCCAATGTTCGCGCAACCTGCGCCACCTCGATCGAATGGGTCAGACGTGTGCGGAAATAATCACCTTCATGTTCAACGAACACTTGGGTTTTATGTTTTAGGCGACGAAAAGCAGAGGAATGTATGATGCGATCACGATCACGGTGAAAGGGCGTGCGATGTGCGCTTTCCTCTTCTGGGAACAACCTACCCTTTGTTCCTGCCGGATCAGCTGCAAAAATTGCCTGCATCTGCGCTGCCTTTCTTGTTATCGTTCGTTTCTATGCGTATATATCAATTAATTAGTCGATGTATAACCCTTTGGAGACCATCATGCAGTTACCACCAAAAGTCAGCGACCGTGCCTTTGAACGTTTGGCTGAAATTGATCCTGCAGGTTCAGGTCAGGGGTTGCGTGTGGCT
>CAXABH010000133.1:0-5532 GCA_963966925.1 uncultured Rhodobacterales bacterium | reverse complement strand
GCATCAAAAAACGCCAATGCTTCTACGCTGGTTTCCTTGGCGATTGCCCCCCCAAGCGCGGAAGAGGTCAGCGGGCCAGTCGCCACAATCCAATGTCCATCACTGGGCAATTCGGAAATTTCGTCTCCGCTGATCTGGATCAGGGGATGGGCCGTCAGTTTGTCTGTGACCGAGGCCGCAAACACATCACGATCCACGGCCAATGCACCCCCAGCGGGTAGGCGATGTTCATAGGCCTGTGTGATGATTAAACCGTCTGCGGCGTGCATTTCCCAATGTAACAACCCAACGGCATTTTGTTCATGATCATCTGAGCGGAATGAATTCGAACAAACCATTTCGCCCAAATATCCCGTGCGGTGGGCAAATGTTTCAACTTTGGGGCGCATTTCGTGGATGACCACGTTAACGCCCATGTTTGCGGCCTGCCATGCGGCCTCTGATCCGGCCATTCCGCCGCCAATGATATGAAGTGTTTTATCCATGTCGCTGATCTAGTGATTTTTATCAGGATTAAAAGGAAAAAATGCGCACACGACGTGTTGCGCATTTATGAAATGTCCAGATGATCTTGGGAAGGGGCGCGAATTTACTGATCCCAATTCGGCGGGCGTTTGTCTAAAAATGCGGCGATGCCTTCTTCTGTGTCGCGGAACAACATGTTTTGCACCATCACATCGCCTGCGTAATCATAGGCCTGGGCGACGTTTAGTTCCATTTGCTGATAAAATGCCTGTTTGCCAATTTTGACGGCGGCTGTCAGTTTGCTGGCGACTGTGTCGGCCAATTCACGTGTCGCGCTGTCCAATTGGTCGTGGGGGACAGCACGATTGATCAAACCCAAACGCGCAGCTTCGTCTGTTTCGATGAATTTACCAGTTGTCAGCATTTCAAACGCGTTTTTGCGCGCAATATTACGAGAGAGCGCCACCATGGGTGTTGAACAGAACAATCCGATGTTCACACCGTTCACGCCAAATTTCGTTCCCTCGGCTGCCACAGCCATGTCACAGGTTGCCACCAATTGGCAGCCCGCGGCGGTGGCGATTCCGTGCACCTGCGCGATTACGGGCTGGGGCAGTTTTTGAATGCTCATCATCATTGTGGCACAGCGATCAAACAGATCCTTGAAATAGGCCTTGCCTCCATCTTCTGCCTGACGCCCCGCGGTCATTTCCTTTAGGTTGTGACCTGCGCAAAATGCCTTGCCTGATCCAGATAGAATCACGGCACGCACCGATGCGTCCTCTTTTATCGCATCAAACTGCGATTGTAGGGCCGCCAACATTTCATCCGAAAGGGCATTCAAACGTTCGGGCGCGTTCATATTCAAATGTGCGACGCCGTTTGTGTCGTTACGTTCCAAAATTGTCATCTTGCCCTCCACGGTGATTTGCGAAAACCTTATAGATAAGTTTTGATGAGGAAAAGTATGCCGTTACGTTTTGATGCCGCTGAATTGCAAAGCTATCTGGATGAGGTGTTTCCACAGGTGCGCGGTCTTTTCGTGATTGATGATGTCCAAGAGGACTACACAAGAGTGCGCATGCCCGTGAAAGAGGCCCACCTGCGCCCCGGGGGTACGGTGTCAGGTCCATCCATGTTTGCACTGGCTGATTGTGGGATGTACGCCGCAATCCTTTCGCATTTGGGCAGAGAGGCGTTGGCCGTGACGACGAATTGTTCGATTGATTTTATGCGCAAACCCGAGGCGGGGCGCGATCTTTATACGATTTGCCGCATCCACAAATTGGGGCGTGTTTTGGTCGTCGGGGATGCGATGATTTATTCTGATGGTGTCGATAAACCCGTGGCGCGTGCATCGCTTACCTATTCGATTCCCCCAAAATAAAAGGCCCGCGATAATCGCAGGCCTAAATACGCGAAACTATTTTTGGTTATTTTGTTTCTGCTGCGGGCTTTTTCGCACCACTTGATAGGGGATCGTCCTGGCGTTGCACGGATCCTTCGAAATGCGCACCTGATTCAATGGCGATTGTTTTGTGAATGATATCACCTTCAACACGTGCCGTTGCAGTCAAACGCACCTTTAGGCCACGCACGCGTCCAATGATGCGTCCATTGATCACAATATCGTCTGCGATAACTTCACCTTTGATCGTGGCGGTTTCGCCAATGGTCAAAAGGTGGGCGCGAATGTCGCCTTCAACGGTGCCTTCTACTTGGATGTCACCAGTTGTTTTTATGTTGCCCGTCACATGCAAATCTGGGGACAAAACCGATGCGGGTGGCTTTGCCTTGGGTGCTGATGGTGCAGGTGCCGCAGCTGACGCAGTTGGCGCCGCAGGTTTTGCCGCATCTTCTTTGGGTGCAGGGTCATTAATTTTGCTTTTAGAAAACATTTTTTCCAGCCTTCAGATATTTCATGGGGTTAACCGCATTGCCATTCACACGGATTTCGTAATGTAAGTGCGTTCCGGTCGAACGTCCAGTGTTTCCCATATCACCGATCCGATCGCCGCGCGACACTTTTTGTCCAACTTTGACGCGAATTTTTGAAAGATGCGCATAGCGCGTTTCAATTCCAAAGTCGTGTTTAATTTTTATCAATCGCCCATAGCCAGTGGCCCAGCCTGCTTTTGTAATCACGCCATCAGCGGTTGCATAAATGGGGGTTCCGTGGGGGGCTGCAAAATCAGATCCATAATGCATGCGCCCCCAACGCCGTCCAAAACCCGAGGTAAAGCGATGCGCAGATTGTACAGGATGCGAATAAGGCAGTTTTTCGACCGCGATACGATAAAGGTTTAATTCATCCAATTCCTTAATGATGGCAATTGCGCGCGCTTCGTTTTCTGTGGGGGCAAGTCCGCGCGTGGACATCGATGTTAACGGCCCACCATAGCCTGCATATCCCTGACGGATGGCTGACATAATACGTTCAGGATCTTGGCCTGAGGCACGGAACATTTTATCCAAAGGACCCATGGATACGTTCATGGCATCTTCGATTTGGCGGAAAATCAATTCATTACGCTCTTCCAAAAGACGCATTTCAATTCGCAGCTCTTCTGCTTGGTTCAGCGCTGTTTGCGCGTCTTTGACGACTTTATCACGTTCTTGGGCCGTATCCCGTAACGCCGTTGTTAGATACTCAATCGTTGTGGTGTCTTGGGTTGCTAAGTTTGCAATGGCGGCGGCATTTTCTGCGGCGCTGTCATCTGATTGTGCGCGTTCCAGTTGGGTCGTCAGTTCAGAACGTTCAACCAGCGCTGCGTTCAAGTTAGATTGTAATACATCAACACCCGAAGTTAGTTCCAAACGATTTAATTCGTGGTTCAATAACCGTTCTTGCATGTTTGCAATTTCGATCAGGGCTGCGTCGTAACTTGCCATAACTGCGGTTGCGGTTTTTACACTCGCGTCCCGCTCGGCGGCCATAATTTCCAATCTTTGTTGGTATGTTTCTTGATCACGGATGGCCTGTTCACGGAAATTTCCAGCGCCAATACTGTCAATCAGCAGAATTGCTGTTGCAACGATCGACCATGCAATCATCACAGCCATGCCCACAAATATGCCGGCCTGAGTTGATGGATTTAATCTGATAAAGCGCGTGTCGTCGTCCGATTTAAGGAACACGCGCCGCTCGGGGAATAGCCCCGATAAGACACGATCAAAACGTTGGAGTAGTCCAAATTTCATGAAAGGGTCCCAAACCTTTTTCCCCGATAGGGATTGGTAACGTCCATTTTTGATGCTTGCAATCCTCTTTTTCTGAACTGCGCGGATAATTGCACCTTGGTTTAGGTTGTTTCCCCAAGGCGCAAATCCACACCCATCTGATCGGCCAATGGCCAGTAAAAATCGGGGGGCAGTCCCGCATCGGCACGTTTTTCTTCGTTAAAGGGGGCCTTTAGCGCACCTTTAAAATATTTGCGCACCAATGTGTGAAACACATCCTTTGGATCCAAATTGTCGCGCCCACACATGAAATTGAACCATTTTGAACCATAGGCGACATGCGCAACTTCTTCTGAATAAATCACTTTAAGTGCGTCAACAGCTTGGGTTGCGTTCGCTTTGGCAAAGATGTCGATCATCCCCGGTGTTACGTCCAACCCGCGGGCTTCTAACACCATTGGAACAACCGCCAAACGCCCCAACAGATCATCCTTGGTATCTTCGGCCGCGCGCCACATACCTGCATGTGCTGGCAGGGCGCCATAATGCGATCCAATCGCCTCTAGGCAATCACAAACCAGATTAAAATGTTTGCTTTCCTCGGCTGCCGATTTGACCCAATCATCATAAAACCCAATCGGCATTGTGATGTGTCCGAACCGCGCAATAATGTCCCAATGCAGATCGACCGCGTTTAATTCGATATGCGCCACAGCGTGTAATAACGCAATGCGCCCCGCCTGAGATCCCGGTTTCCGTTTCGGGACATCGCGGGGTGACAATAATTCTGGCCGTTCAGGGCGGGCAGGGTGCAGGGGGGGATTAGCGGTGCCAATTTCAATAGTTTCACCCGCGTTGCGTGCGGCAAACCACATTTGCGCATAGGATTTTGAAAGGGCGGTTTTTTCCCGCCCGTCTGCTGTTTGCAACACTTCGGTCGCCATCTGCGTTAGTGTTTTGTTCACAGTGATTTAATCGCCTCTAAAACTGCATCCACATGACCTGGTACTTTCACCTTGCGCCATTCGTGCACCACCTGACCGTCGCCATTAATTAAAAAGGTTGAGCGTTCGATGCCCATGTAGGTCTTGCCATACATCGACTTTTCTTTCCAGACCCCAAAATCTTCGGAAACAGTACCATTCTCATCAGAAAGCAGTGGCACGCTTAGTGATTGTTTTTCAACAAATTTGTCTTGTGCTTTCACAGGGTCCTTTGAAATACCCACGATTTCATAGCCAAGCGCCTTAAATTCTGCCTGTGCCTCGCTAAATCCAATCGACTCTTTTGTGCAGCCTGGTGTGTTGGCCTTTGGATAGAAAAACAATACAACGCCGTTTGGGCGTACATCTGCAAGGTTCAGCATTTCACCGCCGTCACGCGGTAAATTTACCTCTGGTGCTGGATAAGGTGTGTCGGACATATTATGCTCCTTTTTAAATCAAGTGGTTTAGGGCAAACCTAGACCGCATCTAGCGCGAAAAAAGAGCGGAGTTCAATTTGTCATCTGTTGGTGCAGGTCTATCACACTGGCTGCGGACGCATCCTGCAACGCGGATGGTTCTGGCGTTGATCATTACGGTGATTGCCACAACCATCGTTTTGGCGATTGCAGTGATTGTGATGTTAACACAACGTGATGTCGATTTGCCCGATCAATTGCGCGCGCGGTTGTTGGCGGATGTGAACGCGATGACCGCCCCAGTGCAAATCACAACCGATCGGGTTTCATTAACGTTATCCGATGATTATCAGCCTATTTTGACCCTGCAATCTGTCAAAGTAATGGATCAAGATGCGACACAGATCGTCGCTGTTGATTATGCAGTGACCGAGGCATCGCTTGCCGCAATGTTACAAGGCGATCTCAAGCTGCACCGCCTGGCA
>CAXABH010000132.1:0-5540 GCA_963966925.1 uncultured Rhodobacterales bacterium | reverse complement strand
AACAGAATTAAATGATCCGACAGAAGCAGCGGCATTGAATGCGGTGTTTGGCAAACACATGTCAGAGTTATCTGTTTCGTCTACCAAGGGTATGCATGGGCATCTATTGGGTGCGGCTGGCGCACTTTGAATCCAGACGGATTTGAATCTTGAACCCCCTGACGCGTCTGTGAAAGCGTGGTTTAAAAATGGCAATCCATCATCGATCACCAGACCATAATCAGTGGCTGGAGATTGGGCGTCTGTCGTGTTTACACTCCCATCAGGTGATGCGGGTACGCAAGGCAACATTGACTGAATATCAAATACCTTATTCAACGTTGCGGCATGGCTGATGGTGCCGCTGGCGATTAGACGTGGAGTATGCGCATTGTCTTCTGTCCCACGGGCAATAAGCCACGCATTGGCCGCGTATTCAAATTGTGACCATGCGAACGGTGGAATGTTTAGGTCACTCAACACAGGTTGAAGTTTCGTGTCGATGTCGCGGAACGTAAATTTTTTGCGGGCGTTGATATTTATAATATCGGGTTTCAAACTTAGGAAAAAGGTGACTATTGGATCATCTTCACCCGTAAGTTTTAACCAACCAACGGTTCCGTTCATATTTTGGGTATCTGTCCAAATCATTTTTCGCTCCCTAAACTTTGCAGATGCGTGAACGCGCCATCCAACAGGGCTGATTGACCTTGGAATTCAGGATATCAGGCATGCGTCATCAATGCGTTATTGGGGACAATGGGGTGACAACTGCATAGATCGCGTCCACTTTGCCAAATCGTGCTGGATCTTGGGAATGCACCGACGTTATACCGACATTATACCGACGTAAAACAGATTGGCAAAATTGATGAAAATGGACGCTTTCGATTGGGTGATGTTGATCACACTTGCGACTGTTTGGGGTGGGTCATTTTTATTCAATGCTATCTTAGTGGCCGAGCTTCCTGTTCTAACGATTGTGGCCATTCGTGTGACTGTCGCGGCGCTGGCACTATGGGGATTCATGTATGCAACTGGGCGTAAAATTCCAACATCTCTGCATGTTTGGGGCGCATTGCTGATCTTGGGCGTTTTGAACAACGCAATCCCCTTTAGTTTAATCGTTCAAGGTCAAACCCAAATTACATCAGGTTTGGCGTCAATTTTGAATGCGACAACACCGTTGTTCACAATCGTTGTGGCTGGAATTTTCCTTATGGATGAACGGTTTAGTGTCTTGCGTGTTTTGGGTGTTATCGTTGGGTTTTCGGGTGTCATATTGATGGTTGGACCTGATGCATTGGGCGGATTGGGCGCAGATTTTTGGGCGCAGCTTTGCGCATTGGGGGCTGCGATTTCCTATGGATTTGCAAGTGTTTTTGGACGTCGTTTTCGTGAATTACGGGTGGACCCAGTGATGGTTGCAACGGGCCAAGTAACGATGTCATCTCTTGTTTTATGGCCTATCGCACTTTGGATCGATGGGCCTCAGGACATTGTGAACATGTCACTTAATGCAGCGCTTTCCATGTTTGGGTTAGCGGTGCTTTGTACGTCATTTGCCTATATTCTGTATTTTCGTATCCTCGAACGCGCTGGTGCCACCAATATTTCACTAGTGACTTTTTTGGTACCTATCTCGGCAATTATTTTAGGTGTTTTGGTTTTGGGAGAGCAGATTTTCATCAAGGAAATCATAGGGATGACGCTGATTGGCGTGGGGCTTGCGATCATTGACGGACGGTTGATTAAACGTCTTAGGGATTGACCGAACTCTGCGCATTGGATAGGGGCGGGGCCTTACTAAATGCAGGACACAGAATGGCACGTAAACGCAAAGGCCGCGCGATTTCAGGTTGGGTCATTATTGATAAGCCCGCGGGTTGGACGTCGACAGCTATTGTGAACAAGGTCAAATGGGCCTTTCAGGCGCAAAAGGCAGGGCACGCAGGAACATTGGATCCCGATGCAACTGGTGTTTTGGCCGTGGCCTTGGGCGAAGCGACTAAGACTGTGCCATTTATCACTGATGCGCTTAAAGCCTATGATTTTATGGTTAAATTTGGCGAGGCGACCAATACCGATGATGCAGAAGGTGAAGTTATTGCACGTTCTAACTCGCGCCCCTCTGGCGATGAAATCAAAGAGGCGCTGCATGCCTTTGTTGGGGATATTGAACAGGTACCGCCAAAGTTTTCAGCAATCAAAGTTGATGGACAACGCGCCTATGCATTGGCCCGTGAAGGCGAGGATGTCACTTTGTCTGCGCGGCCGTTATACGTTGATAGCCTAATCCTGAACGAACAGCCAGATTCAGATCGTGCGATTTTGGAAATGGTCTGTGGTAAGGGCGGATATGTACGTTCGATTGCCCGCGATCTGGGCGCGCAACTGGGATGTTATGGCCATGTTCAGTGGCTACGGCGTACATGGTCAGGCCCCTTTGACGTAGATGAAGCCGTATCATTGGAAACCATTGAGAAACTTGCGCGAAGCGAAGATATTGATGCGCTATTGCTTCCGTTAGAGCTGGGTTTATCAGACCTGTCCATGGCCAGCTGTGCGCCCGAGGCCGCGGCACGTTTGCGTAATGGAAATCCCGCTATGGTGATTGGTCAGAACTTGGAATACGGCGATGAATGTTGGGCCATGTGTGATGGTGAACCGATCGCCGTTGGTGTTTTCAAAGCAGGCGAGCTACATCCATCGCGCGTATTTGTGCGCCCTGAAAAAGGGGCCTAGGTATCGATTTTGCCAGAATAACGGCGGCCCCAGATCTAAAGTTTAAAATATTTGTAACCCTTGGGCGACACCTAGGCAGTTTACTCGAAACACAAACAACAACGGAATTACTAACAATATACATAGACTATCACAGTCGATGCCATAACGCAGTAGTGGAAAGCCTTACCTGTTTGCAATCTACGCCGTAAACCGTCAAGGTTTCGGCATGTTAAAACGGACCCACCAAAAAGACGATGCCGCGTCGGTTGCGATTTATTCGGATTGCGAACGGTATCGTTATAGCTTGACGCGTGTTTGGGACGACACAGGCGGCAAGGTTCATTTTGTTATGCTGAACCCATCAACAGCGACCGAGGTGCAAAATGATCCCACTGTTGAACGGTGTGAACGACGCGCACGTGCCTTGGGGTATGGGGCATTTCGCGTGACAAATATCTTTGCATGGCGCGATACGGACCCAAAAAAAATGCGCGCCGCCCGCGATCCAGTTGGCCCAGGAAATGATGCTGCGATTTTGGACGCGTGCGATTGGGCCGATGTCACCGTTGCGGCATGGGGGACGCATGGGGAACACTTGGACCGAGGTGCCAAGGTGAAATCACTACTGCAAAATATGGACATTCTTGTGTATCATCTGGGGTTATCTAAGGCGGGGCATCCAAAACATCCATTGTACATAAGTTACGCCCAGCAGCCCGTTTTATGGAGTGATCTAAATGGCAGATGATCAGCGCCTAAGCGAACAGATGGACCAATTGCTAAACCATCCTGCATTGCGCATGCAGCGATCAGTGATGGGCATTTTGTGGTTCAACCTGCTGCGGGGTTTGGCGTTCGGATTAGGATCTGTTTTGGGGGCGACCATTTTGGTTTATGCCACTGTTCAGATCCTTGCGCAGATCGAATTCATTCCAATTTTGGGCGATTGGGCCATAGAATTGATCGAACAAATTGAAATGAAACGTTAACCAAACATCGAAACATTGATTGAGTATTTTTGCTCCTGTACCCAATAATATGCTTGGGAAAGGGTGTGGTTCATGTTGATGTTATCAGGTTTATTGGGATTCATGTTGCTTGGGGGCATCGCGTTTATGCCCGATATTGAACCTCCGGTTGCGGAGGAAGAAGAGTTCGAGCCTGACGCCCCTGAACTGGAAGAGTCCGCACAACCCACGGATGGCCCCGATCTATTGTGGGGCAGATTTCTGGATGACATGATCGATGGTCGTGGTGGTGATGATCAATTAAACGGATATGACGGTAATGACACGCTGGATGGCGGCGGTGGTAATGACACCGTTTTCGGCGGCAGCGGTGATGATGTAATGACTGGCGGTCATGGCGATGACATGCTGCAGGGTTTAACAGGTGATGATGCGCTATACGGGGAAAATGGCAATGATCATTTAGCTGGCGGATTTGGTCATGACAGTTTGGATGGTGGCGCAGGATCGGATACGATGAGCGGTGGTCAGGGGAGTGATGCCCTGTTTGGAGGTCATGGTTCAGATGCCTTGCACGGTAATGATGGCGACGATATTTTGTCAGGCGGAACAGGTCATGACACGCTGATGGGTGGCGCAGGTGATGACATGTTGATCGATACGGATTTGGAACGTGACTATTTAAATGGCGGTGATGGCAATGACAGTATCCACAGCTATGGTGCGGATGTCCTAACTGGGGGGGCTGGTGCGGACACATTTGTTTATACTGATGTGGGCGATGAACCGATCGAGATTTTGGATTTTGACCCCACCGTTGACACGATGGCCATTCAATTTCACGAAAATGATGTACGTGACATTTCTGTACACCCAGTCTCAGATGATGTGTACCAAATTCGTCTGGGCGATCAGGTTGCTGCACACATCAAATCTAATGCGCCGTTTGATGCATCCAGTATCGTGGTTCAAACGCACACATAGAAACCCCTTTGCAAATCCAAGATTTTTCAGTATACGCGCCTGATCTGTGAAAACAGATTCCTCCAAGGGCCTTGCTGGACGACATCCCGGCCTGTGCCATAACCCTTAATCATAAAGGAGACCCCGATGTCGATTACTGCTGAAGAAAAAGCACGCGTCATGAAAGAATTCGCGACGAAAGAAGGCGATACAGGTTCCCCAGAGGTTCAAGTTGCTATTCTAACGTCACGTATCACAACATTGACTGAGCACTTCAAATTCCACAAGAAAGACAACCATGGTCGTCGTGGTCTTTTGAAGATGGTTGCGCAGCGTCGTAAGCTTCTTGATTACCTAAAAGCGAAAGAAGAACAGCGTTATACTGATCTGATCAAGCGTTTGGGCATTCGTCGCTAATTTGCGATCCGCATACGAACACATCAAACCGCGCCATTTGGTGCGGTTTTTTGTTTGCGATCATGTTGTGATCTAATCCTTTCCATATCTGGGTTTCTCCTATATACGCGCGACATCTGAGATCAGGCGCCCGGACTCCAGCGCCCGAAATATAAGATACAGGGGTCAGGGGGAATCCGCCCTCTACGCAAATGGCCAATGGGTCAATATAGGAAAACGAGATGTTCGAAGTAACGAAAAAATCTATGCAGTGGGGCGAAGAGACGCTTACACTTGAAACAGGCAAAGTTGCACGTCAAGCGGACGGCACTGTAATTGCCACATTGGGCGAAACATCTGTGATGGCAAACGTCACATTCGCCAAATCCATGAAAGAGGGACAGGACTTTTTCCCTCTGACAGTTCATTACCAAGAGAAATACTATGCCGCCGGTAAAATCCCTGGTGGCTTTTTCAAACGTGAAGCACGCCCATCAGAGGCGGAAA
>CAXABH010000131.1:0-5546 GCA_963966925.1 uncultured Rhodobacterales bacterium | reverse complement strand
GATTTTTGGGGTTTGACACCAGAATTGTCCGAAACCGCGATGCAAGACCATTTTGACCCCAAAGTCATTTTATTCCTCATACCCAAATTGCGCCATTTAAGGATTTATCAGCCCCAAAACGTTGCAAAGCTGGTTTTTTATGCGCGCAGGTATTGGTTGCAAGATCGCAATTTGATAGGTCGGCGCCCCTCATCCGGCTTTATGGCGATTAACTATCTTTTGCGTTTAAACGTGGCACAATCTATCACGCTCTATGGGTTTGATTTTGGCGCAACTGGGACCTACTACAATCCTGCTGACTATAAGACCCCGCATAATTATGCACGCGAGGCTGAAATCATATTGGGCTGGGAAAAAGAAGGGCGCATAAAAATTATGCGCCCCACCTAATTCAGTTTTAAATTGATCTCTAGTGACCCAAAATTTGGGATAGGAACAATTTTGTACGTTCAGATTTTGGATTGTTAAAGAACTCTTCTGGTTCGTTTTGTTCAACAATCTGACCTTCGTCCATAAAGATGACGCGGTTTGCAACCTGGCGCGCAAATCCCATTTCGTGCGTGACACACAGCATGGTCATGCCCTCTTCCGCCAGTTCGATCATGGTGTCCAACACCTCTTTGATCATTTCTGGGTCAAGCGCAGAGGTTGGTTCATCAAACAACATGATGCGCGGACGCATACACAAAGAGCGCGCGATCGCCACAAGCTGCTGTTGACCACCAGAAAGCTGGCCTGGATATTTCAACGCCTGCTCAGGAATTTTCACCTTTTCTAGGAAATGCATCGCTGTCTCCTCGGCTTCTTTCTTGGGTGTTTTACGCACCCAAATCGGAGCCAACGTACAGTTTTCCAAAATCGTCAAATGCGGGAATAGGTTAAAGTGTTGGAACACCATCCCCACCTCTGAACGGATTTTGTCGATATTTTTCAAATCCGATGACAATTCAGTTCCATCAACAACAATTTGACCGCGCTGATGTTCTTCCAAACGGTTGATGCAACTGATCAATGTTGATTTGCCTGAACCAGATGGACCCGCGATAACAATACGTTCGCCACGGTGAACAGTTAGATTGATATCCCGAAGAACATGGAACGAACCGTACCATTTGTTCATATCTTGGATTTGAATTGCGACCTCGTCTGAGACGGTCATTTGTGCCTGGGCCATAATCAAGACCTCCTAATTATCGATGATCGGTCGCGAGCTGACGCTCGAGCCATTGTGAGTATTGTGAAATGCCGTAGCAGATAATGAAGAACAAAAGTGAGGCAAAGCCAAACAGTTCCCAATAAACGCCGTTCCATTCTGTTGACGCCAAAATTGGTCCGCGGATCATGCCCACCAGATCGAACATAGAAATCACGGAAACCAGCGTGGTGTCTTTGAACAGACCCACAGCAACGTTTACGATACCTGGGATCGAAATCTTCAACGCTTGTGGCAGAATGATCAATCGCATGGATTGCGCATAATCAAGCCCCAAACTATCGCCAGCCTCGTACTGACCGCTGGGCAATGCCGCCAATCCGCCGCGGATCACCTCTGCGATGTAGGCAGAAGAGAACATTGTGATCATGATGATCACCCGCAAGATCAAGTCAAATGTCGTACCTGGTGGTAGGAAATACGCCAAAACAACGTTTGCCACGAACAGTAGTGTAATCAGTGGTACGCCACGAATAAATTCGATGAACACAACACAGATGATTTTAATGATCGGCATGTTCGATTGACGACCCAATGCCAGCAGAATGCCAATGGGCAACGACAACGATACACAGACCGTGCCAAGGATGATGTTCAACATGAACCCACCCATGTCACGTGATGGAATTTGTTCCAGCGCTAGAAAACCGCTCATCGCATCGCTGACATATCCGCCAAGCATCCAAACGATGATTGCGGCCACAAAGCCACCCAATGCGCCCATCGCAAAACTAGACCGTTCAAGACGTTGAAAAACCATGTACGCGACAACAAACCCGACCAGACCCATCATTGGCGCCATAATCGTGCCGCCCCAGATCAACCAAAACCCAATGAATGGGTATAGGCCGGTGATGATCAACATACGGCGTGGTAGATTTGAAAACAAAACGGGCGCAACCGCCACGATCAAAAGAACAAAGGCCAACGTTGGACGCCAGTATGCCTCTTGTGGGTATTTAAAACCAAAGATCAGCTGATGCCAACGTTCAGTCAAAACCGCAAAACATCCCGCAGAATCCCCCGCCAAGATTTCACGACAAGCCTGAAGCGATGGTGCCTGCCATATTCCGCCCAAAATCCATGGCATGGAACCAGACAAAATGGCGTAAATGGCATAAAGGGCCGCAAGCGTCAGAACAGAATTGGTAACGGACGAAAATAGATTTTCCCGCATCCATTTAACGATACCCGTTTCCGACACAGGTGGCGGCGAAGGAGGCAGCGTTTCGTGGCGCACAAATGCAACTGATTGATCACTCATCTTAGCGCTCCTTCAATTTGATTGAGTTGTTGTAAACGTTCATGATCGCAGAGATGCCAAGGCTAATCGCAAGATAGAACGCCATCAAGAGCAAGACCGCCTCAATAGCGCGGCCAGTTTGGTTCAGCGTAATGCCACCCAAGGTTCCTGTGATGTCCATGTAACCAACCGCAATCGCCAAAGATGAGTTTTTGGTTAGGTTCAAGAAGTTGGAAATCATCGGTGGAATGATCACACGCAAAGCTTGGGGAAGGATGACAAGGCTCATGATACGACCCGGGCGAATACCCAGCGCCGCTGCCGCCTCTGTCTGACCCTTAGAAATCGCAAGGATACCCGCGCGAACGTTCTCAGCAATGAAGGCACCTGTATAAATCGCAAGCGCAAAGGTTAGCGCCACAAATGAGCCACGCGCCCAGGCCCCACCCTTAAAGTTGAAACCTTTCAACTCTGGATACTCAAGCGAGATCGGATTGCCCATGACGAAATAGGCCAGAATGGCAGGTACAAACAAAATAGCAACCGAAGGCCAACCCCGTGGCAAATCACGTCCGTGCGTAAAAAGCGCGAATTTGGCGTAGCGGCGATAGGCAAACACCCCGACGATCGACAGAATAAAGATCGCCACAACAACCCATGATCCCGCTTCAAAAACAGGCTTGGGGGCATAAATACCACGACCTGTAAAAGCAAAAGAGTCCCATAGCATTTCTGCCTCAGGCGGATTGCCGCCGCGCGACTTAAACGCCTTGGGTTGGGGCAATGCAATTAAGAAAATCGCATTGATGATCAAGATCCAAATCAAAACTGGAACATTGCGGAAAATTTCAACATAAACCGCCATCAACTTGGCGACGATCCAGTTATTAGATAAACGAAGAACACCAGCGGTGACGCCAAAGATGGTGGCCAAAATGCATCCCACAAACGCAACTAAAAGCGTATTGAGAACACCAACAACTGACGCGCGCCAGTGAGAGGATTGACTGTTGTACTCTACCAGCCGTTGGTTAATATCATAACCAGCGGGCTCACCTAAAAACTCGTACGAGATATCAAGACCGGCTGTTCGCAGGTTCTCAACCAGATTCAAATACAGATAACCGACCAGAAAAAACAGCACGATCAATGCAATAAATTGGAACGTATAGGACCGATATCGCGTGTCGTTAATAAGCTGTGACAACTGGAACGACTCTGATTTTGGGTCGTTGATGGATGTCATGTGGGGATAACCCTATGTAGTGTAGAAATTTAAAATCAAAACGGTCCGACTACCGTTTTTGAATAAGAAAAGGGTGCAGATTGCCTGCACCCTTTCATAGATCAACTTAGCGGAATGGAGGTGTGTAGATCAAACCACCATTTTTCCACTGTGCGTTTAGACCACGTGCTAGGCCGATTGGTGTGTTTTCGCCGATGTTCTTTTCGAACAACTCGCCGTAGTTACCACCCGCCATGATAGCGCGCTTTGCCCATTCTGCGTCTAGACCAAGCATTTCGCCCAAGCTGCCTTCTGTACCCAACAGACGGTTAACTTCTGGGTTGTTTGTTGGTGCTGCTGACAATTCTGCGATGTTTGCAGATGTCACGCCTAGCTCTTCTGCCGCGATCAACGCGTTCAAAGACCAACGAACGATGTCACCCCAGTTGTTGTCGCCGTGACGTACAAGCGGGCCTAGAGGCTCTTTTGATACGATTTCAGGCAGAACAACGTGTGCTTCTGGATCTTCAAATGTGGCACGAGTCGCCGCCAAACCAGATGCGTCAGTTGTGTAAACGTCACATGCACCTGCTAGGTACTGCTGCTGTGCTTCTGCGTTTGTTTCGATTGGCACTGGCTCGTATGAGATGTTGTTTGAACGGAAGAAGTCCGCCAAGTTCAACTCTGTTGTTGTACCAGTTTGGATACAAACTGTTGCACCGTCTAGATCTTTCGCTGAACCAACGCCTAGATCTTTTGGTACCATAAAGCCCTGACCATCGTAGTAGTTGATGCCAGTGAATTCAAATTTTAGGTCAACATCACGAGAGAATGTCCATGTTGTGTTACGTGCCAACATGTCGATTTCGCCTGATGCAAGCGCAGTAAAGCGTGTTTTACCTGTTGTTGGTACAAACTCAACAGCTTTTGGGTCACCCAAAACTGCTGCTGCAACCGCGCGGCATACGCCCACGTCAAAACCTTGCCATTCGCCGTTTGCGTCTGGTGCCGCAAAGCCAACTAGACCAGTTGTAACGCCGCAGTTCAATTTGCCACGTGCTTTTACATCGTCCATTGTGCCAGCAACCGCAGCAGATGCCGCTAGACCAGCTACAGTCAATGCTCCTAGGATCACGGATTTTTTCATTTTTACCTCTTCCTGGTTTTGTTCCATTAGAACAAAGTCATTATAGGGCAGCTTGCCAAGCATATGATTTTGGTAGGCCATCCCCGATTAGTGGTGCAATTTGTTCAAATTCTGAAGGAAACGTCAAGATTTTCATTGCTTAAGCACCAATGTAAACAGACAAGTTTACCTAAGGTCATCCTTAAGCGTTTGTTTTTTCAACCAGACATTGCAAAAAATGACCAGCATGTTGCATAGAATTCGCCTTAATTTGTGCGACTTCAGTGGCTTCTTCATCTTCGCCCCACTGCTCGACCTGCCAAATTTCATCAATCCGTGATAATTCCCACGCATCTAGCGCCGAAATCTTCCCACTGCACACAGCAAGCCCGAGAATCAGTGACCCAGAAATACTGATAAGGTCATAAGTTGCAGTTAGCTGAAACGCACTCTGATCCATAAGTGCTGACTTTAGGCGTTTTAACGAGTCAGCGGGTTGTTCAACGAACATCACACCTGCCGCGGGGGTTAAATCTGCGCCAAACGCGTCCTTGGCCCATTCAAGTAGCGGGTCCCATGCATCAGCTTGTCTTTGCTTTAACTCAACAGGGCTATCTGCGCGGTAACACAACAAATCGGTTTCACCATATTCAGCCAGTAAATCGACAACCTCATCAAATTGATGTGTCACTTTGTCGATCGCAGCATTGGCAGAACGCGTAAATGGCATTGTTGTGGG
>CAXABH010000130.1:0-5559 GCA_963966925.1 uncultured Rhodobacterales bacterium | reverse complement strand
ACTCCGCATCATAGCAGGGTTGGAAACCGCGACGCAGGGTGAGGTTTGGATTAATGATCGACGGGTTGATCATCTTCCACCCAAGGATCGCGGGATTGCGATGGTGTTTCAAAATTATGCCGTTTTCCCGCATTTGACTGTATTTGAAAATATCGCATTTGGTTTGCGTATGCATAAACACCCTAGTGCTGAAATCACCAAACGTGTGCATCGCACAGCAGAACTCATGCACATTGAACAACTGTTAAAACGTTATTCGGGGGAATTATCAGGTGGACAACGCCAACGTGTTGCCGTTGCGCGCGCCTTGGCGATGGAGCCTGATGTTATTTTGATGGACGAACCACTTTCAAACCTAGACGCATTGCTGCGCCTTGAAATGCGCGCCGAATTAAAGGGTGTTCTAGCAGAAAGCAAAACAACAGCCATTTACGTCACCCACGATCAGGTTGAGGCGATGAGCCTTGCCGATCGAATAAGTGTGATGAACCAGGGCCGTATCGTACAGGCCTCTGATCCGGTCGATATTTACCGTAACCCAGCTGAAAAATTCGTGGCGGGGTTCATCGGAAACCCACCCATGAACTTTTTGATCGCAGACAAACAAACTGATGGACACTGGAATGTAGCAGGGCAGCGGTATGATGGACCATCTTGTGATCTGGACAAATTGGATTTTGCCATTCGTCCCGAGGACTTAGTGCTGGCAGAAACGGGTATTCAGGCAAAGGTAAACGTTGTCGAACCGTTGGGTGCGCATTTGTTGGTGACTTGTGACGTGAACGGGGCGCAGTTTCGCGCAACCTTAGACAGTGACGCGACAGTGGCGCGTGGTGACACAATTTCACTACAGCCTCAACTAGATAGAATACGATGGTTTGATCCATCAAATGGGATGCGACAGTCGTTGGAGAAGCATGATGTCTGAAAATTTAATTTCTAAAGCGGCCGATATCCTAAAGTTGAATGACCTGGGCCACTATACGGTTCCAACACATGGTTTGTATCCCTTTCAGTGGAATTGGGACAGCTGTTTAACCGCACTTGCCCAAGTTTATTTCGATGAAGCACGGGCATGGGTCGAAATTGAAACACTGTTTGCGCATCAATGGGATGACGGCATGGTGCCACATATCATTTTTCACAAAATGGATGATGGGTATTTTCCCGGCCCTGACGTTTGGGCGACGGGACGCGACGTTCCAACGTCAGGCATCACGCAGCCGCCAGTTGCGGGGTTTGCCATTCGTAAAATTTTTGAACGTTCGTCAGATCGTGAGGTTGCAGCAGATCGTGCGCGCGCACTTCTACCCAAAGTGCTGAAATGGCACGAATGGTTTTATCGGTGCCGCGATCCACGCGGTAGTGGGTTGGTCGCAATTATCCATCCGTGGGAAACAGGCCGTGACAATTCTGTAGATTGGGATGCACCATTTGAACGGGTGCCAACGGATGGCGTGTTGCCATTTACGCGCCGTGACACGCAGCATGCAAACCCAGCACACCGCCCTACGCAGGCCCAGTACGAACGATACATTTGGTTGGTCCAAAAATTCCGTTCGTTAGATTGGAATAACGAATTACTGCATGATGCATCGCCGTTCCAAATGGTTGATCCTGGGTTTAACGCCATTCTTTTGCGATCAATCCAAGAAACCGCAGAATTGGCTGAACAGTTGGGTGAACACGAGATTGCGGCTGCCTCCAGAGCCCAACTGCAAAACGGATTAAAGGCCCTAGAAACACTTTGGAACCATTACATTGGGCAATACACTTGCTACGATCGCAAGACCCAAGAACTGTCTTCTGTTCCCTCGGTTGGTGGTATCCTAGCGGCATTTGCACCTATCAATGCAGAGCGTGCAGCACAAATCGCCGATCGGATCAAATCGATGAAGGAATATAGCAATTACGCGGTCCCTAGTCATGATCCAAAGGACGTCGCATATGACGGAGAGCGGTATTGGCGTGGTCCCGTATGGTTAATCGTTAACTATATGATTGCCAATGGATTGGCGCGCGCTGGACAGTCTGATGTTGCCAATATCATCGAACAAGACAGCCTGACACTGATCGAAAAAAGTGGGTTTGCTGAATACTACGATCCAATTACAGGGGCGCCATGTGGGGGCGGTCAATTTACATGGACTGCGGCAATGGTTATTGAGTTCATCAAACAATCAAAGGCCGTGGCATGAAGCGATCACAAATCAACGATATCATGAGTGCAGCAGACGATTTAATTCGTTCGCATGGATTCAATTTACCAGCCTTTGCATATTGGAGCGTTGATGAATTTCAGGCCCGCAAGGATGCTGCGAAACCTTTGATCGATGGTCGATGTGGATGGGACATCACGGATTATGGCGCTGGTCAATTTGATACGATGGGACTGTTCCTGTTTACGCTGCGCAACGGACGTCTATCTGATTTAGAAGCTGGGGGCGGAATGTGCTACGCCGAAAAACTATTGATTAGCCGCCAGGATCAATTATCGCCGATGCATACACATGTCATAAAAGCCGAGGATATCATCAACCGCGGTGGTGCGACCTTAATCGTCGAACTGTATGGATCGGATGACGCAGGTCATTTTGCAGAAGATAAGGGTGGCGTTGTTTATTGTGATGGTATTCGCCGTGAATTTGGCCCAGGTGACAAATTGGCACTTGCTCCGGGTGAAAGTGTGACGTTGATGCCGGGGGACTGGCACGCGTTTTGGGGCGAAGGCGGGGATGTTTTGATCGGAGAGGTATCAACCGTCAATGACGATGAAACTGACAATGTGTTCCGCGAACCCATAGGCCGATTTGCAAATATTGAAGAAGATGTTGATCCCACCCACCTTTTGGTAAGTGATTACGCAGCATGGTTGAAATAACGCAGATAAATTTTTCCCGATTGCGCCTTGTTATCACGAACGACGCGGCACCTGCCTGGGTTACACAATCACAAAATAATGTAACCCATCACTCGGTATCATGTTCTGCACCGCGGATATGAACGTGGGCAACCAGATGCAAACCCAGATACATCAAAAAATTCATTGATCTATTCATTGCGTAAATGGCCAACGGCCCTGGCAAGCACGCGCAGTCCCATTACCAACTCTGTTTCATCCGTATCTTCTGCGAAATCGTGACTTATTCCGTTTATAGAAGGTACAAACACCATCGCAGTTGGCATTAAGGCTGACAGGTTCGCCGCATCATGCAGCGCGCCAGAGGTGATTTTGCGCCACATCTTTGGGCATTCAATTTCTGCCGCGCTAGACAGAATGGCCTGCAGGCTGCTGTTCATTGCGGTTGGTTCAATGCCTAAAACGGGTCCAAAGGTGACGTAAAGATTCATATCGTCAGCGACTTCTTTTGCTGTGGTGCGAATAATTTGTTCCATGCGATCTAATCGTGTCGCATCCCCGTCACGCCATTGCATCGAAAAACTGCATCGCCCTGGTACAACAGAATGTGCATTGGGGTGCAGTTCTACATGCCCAGTCGTCCAAACAGTGCTTGGTCCAACGACATTTTGAAATGTTTGATTAATTTTATTGCTGAATTGGCTGAGTGCTTGGAATGCATCTTTACGCCGATGCATTGGTGTCGTTCCAGCATGGTTTTGTTCGCCTTCAAACGTGATCGTGCAATCACGAATGCCAACGATATCTGTCACGATGCCAATAGTTTCGGCAGCCTCATGCAGCCATGGGCCCTGTTCAATATGGCATTCAATGAACCCACTAAAGATGTTGGGATCTAAAAACTGTTCTGCACGGTTTTGCATCCGCTCTCGGGCATCCAAAAATGTGATGCCCTGTGCATCGGTCAGTGTGTCAGCGTCCTCTATCGGCAATGTTCCAGCCCAAATTGCGCTGCCTGTTGTGACACCAAATCGCCCTTCTTCGTCCTGAAAACTGACAACCGAAATATTCGGCCCGCCGGCTTCTGCCGCAGCCCGTGCCAATTCCAGTCCGCATATCACCCCCAACGCACCATCCAACCAGCCACCTTCTGGCTGAGTGTCTGTGTGTGAACCAACCAACAGAGATTTTCCCTGAGCCAGACCAAATGTATTTCCAACAGGATCAATATAGGGTGTTAATCCGATTTCAGAAAACTTGGTGCACAACCAGTTCCGCGCGGCGATGTCCACTTCTGAAAACGCAGGTCGCACAACACCTTTGCCCACACCAGACGCCCCAATTTGTCGTAACTCATGTAGATCAGATAAAAACCGTTTTGGATTGATATTCATTTGATATCGGTCCTTGATTGTTTCACACGTCCCAAAATTGTCTATTCGTTTCTGTCCGACAAGTATTTTGTCGCCTATCCAAAAATACCAATCGCAAATATATAGATCCGATCGTGCCTAATCTAGGGTATCAGCCCATGCATTTTTCATGATCAAATCATTGATATCGATGCGATGGCGCCAGCCGCGCGCAGAGAGTTCGGGTTTATCAAATAGCTCTTCAACGTATCCGACACATAGATAGGCGACTAATTCAACATGTTCTGGAACGTTGAAAATTGCCTTTACGCGCTCTTTGTCGAATATACTGACCCAGCCAATTCCAATCCCTTCTGCACGTGCCGCAAGCCATAGGTTTTGAACGGCGCAAACCGTGGAATATACATCCATCGCTGCGTCATGTGTGCGTCCCAAAACCACTTTACCTCCGCGTGTACGGTCACATGTGACGATGATGTTGAGGGGGGATTTTGTAATCCCTTCTAGTTTTAAGGAACGATAGGTGTCCCGGCGCTCTTCGGAAAACATCTTTTCGGCCTCTTCATTGGCCTCTGCAAACGCCAAGTGAACCTTTTGCTTTTGATGAGGATCATCAATCAAGATGAAATTCCAAGGCTGCATAAATCCGACCGAAGGTGCGCTGTGTGCAGCTTGAAGTATCCGCATCAAAGCCTTGGGATCAATTTCATCAGGTAGAAATTCGTTTCGCACATCACGTCGTGCTTCGATAATATCATATAAGGCCTGACGTTCAGCATCATCAAAGATGCGTGCGCGTACAGGCATTGGTTCCGCATTATTCATGCATGGCCTCCGCAGTGACGATGGTGCTGCGGTTTCCAATCGCAGACCTGTGTCATCAGGCCGGTCTTCTGGCTTTGGATCGTCCAAAATCGCCACCTTCCCAAGTTTCCTCAGTGGTATTTAGCGTTTTGTCCCCATCACAGCGGCGGGCCCGCGCCGGATTTACCCCGGCTTCCCGATTCTCCCAATTGGGCACCTGATATCGGTCGGTTAGCAGCTGCACAGGCCAAGCGTCAAATCAATTGTGTGGCGGCCTTAGCGGTGGACTGGCTGCGCGGATCCCTTCAACTGACTGATCAGCCAATCGGCAAAATCGCAAGCATGTGAATTTTCTTGTCTTACGGCCAAAAAATATCCTTCGCTTGATGGGATTTCCGTTGGATCAATCTGTACCAACCTTCCTTGCGCGATCAGAGGTTTAGCAAGAAGAGAACTGACCAAAGCGGACCCAACTCCATTTATCGCCATCGTCAGTGCCACTCCGTAAGAGTCGACAAAGAT
>CAXABH010000129.1:0-5580 GCA_963966925.1 uncultured Rhodobacterales bacterium | reverse complement strand
CCTTGATTCGTAGTCAAGTACTCTATCCAGCTGAGCTATCGGTCCGTGAGAGCGGGAACTAATTGGTTGCGGTGGGCTTTGCAAGGGCAAAAATGTAAAATTTACAAAAAACTCTTGTCAAGCGAAGTTCTAAATTTCGCCCTTGGGCAAAGTGATTTTGAAGCACGCACCATTTTCGCTATTATCCTTAAGTCCCAGCGTGCCACCGTGTCCGGCCACCAATTCGTGAGCGATTGCCAATCCCAAACCGCTCCCCTCGCGTTTGGTTCCACCACTGAATGGATGAAAAAGATGCTCGACCGCTTTCGGGGGAAGCCCCGGGCCATTGTCACGAACAATGATCGTCCAGTTTGCGTCATCTTCGCCCACGACAATTTCGATCTGCCCCTGTGATGTACCAAACGCCTGACGTGCATTGCGGATTAAATTTTGCAAAATGCGATACAGTTGCTCAGGGTCCGCGCGCAGTTCATTCACATGACAGATTACCTTAAATTCGATGTGCTCTGCAGTCTCTATGGCAAGGGTTTCTTGGGTCACAACGTCGTCTATGATTTCACCGACATCGCAACGCTGCAGCTGCGGTGTTGGCTCTTGGGCGCGCCCAAAGGCCAAAGTATTTTCACTGAGCGCGACAGCGCGCGAAACGGAACGGACCAATTTGGGTGCCAACCGTTTGACCGCTGGATCATCGCTTTCTTCCAGACGGTCTGACAACAGTTGAACAGTTGACAGGATATTCCTTAGGTCATGGCTGACTTTGGCGACAGCCTCACCCAATTGTGCCAAACGTTGTCGCTGGCGTAGGGCGGCAGAAAGTTCTGATTGCAGGCTGGCAAGTGCGATTTCAGCCTCATGCAATTCAATGACGCTGGCACGTGGTTGAATAATGCGACGCGCGTCTTGCGGTGCTTTCTCGTATTCGCGCATCGAACGGCCCAAATACGAAATTGGCCGCACGATAACCCAGCGCACCACTATGTTCAAAAGGAGCGCTGTGAAAATAGAAATGATTGCAGACAGCCACAGAATTCGCAGACCATAATCACGCATTGCGTGCTGCAGTGGCCCTGCATCCAGTGTGATTTCAATCAGGTCGCCACCATCCAGCTTTGGCAATCCAACAGCACGAATGATGCGGTCATCTGCGCGCGTCACTTCGTAAAGCGCGTCAGATATTAATGTCGTAATGCGAGGGTTGCGCAAATCATAGGTATCGGACACAGGCGAGGGCAATGCCGAGGACAAAACCAACTGACGTGTTTCATTTCGCAAAAGCACCACGTTATATACGCCCGCATTCTGCAACAACTCTGCCTCAAGCTCTGGGGCAAGCATATCATCGGCAAGTAGCGCAAGTGACGCAATCTGCGCACGTTCAATCCGCGTATTCAGATAATCCAACCGAAATCGCGCAATAGACGGCACAAAAATCAAAACCTCGGCCAGCATGACGAAAACAATCGTCAAGATTAAAAACCGACCAGAGAGCGTGTTGAACATCGTTAGGGTACCCAGCGTTGTATTCGTTTTACAAACGACTTAATCATAGCATTGTCAAACAAACGGGGTGTGAAATAGGCACCAATCAGCTTTTTGTTGATATCGGACAATGTGGGATAGGGTGTGATCACGCTGGACACCTTAGATAATTTAAGGTTCTGCGCAATAATCAGTGACCAAAAATGAATCAATTCACCTGCCTGCGCCCCAACGACTGTCACACCGCAAACACTACCATTTTTTACCCACATCTGTGCAAATCCTTCGGCACGATCGCCCGCAATCGCACGGTCCAGCCCGTCATATTCAACACGATACTTTTCTATCCCAGGCCCATCTGAAATGTCCCCCACACTGGCAACTTCGGGATCGCAATACGTGACCCTTGGGATGTGATGCGTTTTGACCTTGGCAGGCAGGCCAAATAACGCAGAACGCACAACCAAGGACGCGTGATACCCCGCAACATGGGTAAACTGTTCCCGTCCGATCACATCACCAATTGCATAAACAGCCCGATTTGTGGTGCGCAAACTATCATCCACCTCAATCCCAACATCAGTGGTTTCAATACCCGCAGCAGGGAGATTTAGCCCCTGAAAATTCGCGCGCCGCCCCGTTGCAATCAATAGGTGTGATCCATCGATAATTTGACCATCTTCCAAAGTAATTGACTTGATCGCATCGCTTTCTTTGATACCCAAAATATCACAGTTTTCAAAAACTGTTACACCGTCATGGGACAGTTTTTTGCGCACCAGATCACGCGTATCGGCAAGTTCACGTGGTAAAATTTCAAACCGTTCAATCAACGTCGTTTTGATGCCCAGTTGCGCATGTGCTTGCGCCATTTCGATTCCGATTGGTCCACCGCCAACAATGATTAAATGATCAGGTTGATCGTAGTTTTCGAAAAAGCTCTCATTTGTAAAATAACCTACCTGATCAAGTCCCTTGATCGGTGGTGTGACGGCATTTGCCCCTGTGGCAACTACGATGCGCCGCCCGGTTATGGTTTCATTTTCCACTATTATCGCATTTTTCGATGTAAATCTTGCGTAACCACGGATCACACGAACACCTAGGTTTTCAAACCGCTCTTGGCTATCATGAGGTTCAATCGTTGCAATCGTCGCATGTACGTGCTGCATTATAGAGGCGTAATCAATTGCAACCTGTGAACACGACACACCCAATTTAGCAGCGGCAACTGCGGCCTTGGCGTGACGCGCTGCTTCGATCAGGGCCTTGGATGGAACACAGCCTGTGTTTAAACAATCCCCCCCCATTTCACCGCCTTCAATCAGGATCACGCGTGCGCCCATCTGAACAGCGCCCGCCGCAACTGACAGACCCGCCGAGCCAGCCCCAATCACAATAAGGTCCGCATCATACGTCATCAGAGTTTTCCTTTTTCAGCAGGATCGGCAGCGCAGATAATGCGGCCAACCCCAAGAGTGGTCCCAAAACGTTGGGTGACCAGATGATTGAAAAATCGGGATCGCCACCATTTGCAAGTATCTCACCCAGCCCCACGCCGATCCATGTATAGACAAGTCCACCTGGCAAGATACCGATCAAGGTTGTCCACGCAAAATGAAACGGGCGCACCCCCACAACAGCAGGTGCGATATTGGCAACAAAAAACGGGACAATCGGAACAAGGCGTAGGATCAAAAGCATGCTAACCTCATGGGTGCGCAAACCACGAAAAAGACGCGCGACCGCCCCATCAGATTGATCAATTCGCGCAGAAAGCGACGCCCCAAACCCCAGCCTGATTGCCGCAAAAATGGTCATTGCCCCCAATGTTGCCGCAGTCACATTTAAAATTGTGCCAAGTCCCAAGCCAAACAGAAATCCCCCAACCAATGATGCAATGGCTGCCCCCGGCAATGAAAACGAAACAATCGTAAAATAGATTAGAACGAATATTACAGCCATCTGAACAGGGTAGTTTTGCCGATAAGACAAAATATCTGCCTGATTTTCGCGCAGGCTATCAAGATTAATCTGGTCGCCCAAAAATATGCTACCCAGCACACCACCGATTATCAAAACAGCTAGTGGAAATATTCTTTTCATGTTTACCTCGCTGTCTCGAATGAACCCCGCTTTTGCCTAAATTGCCAGTACCTTCACAAAGGGGTGATTATTTCTGTTGTTTTGTGAGTATTCAGACTGTAAATCCCTGAATTCTGAAACATTGATCGCTGTGTGAGAAAAAATATTACAAAAGCATTCTGGCGGGTTTGACTTATCACCAGATGCCCCTTATACGCAGCACCTCAGAATTACCTATGATGCGAATCTGGTTTCGCGTCGATCAAAAACGGAGACGGAGCGATGAAACGCACCTATCAACCATCAAACTTGGTTCGCAAACGCCGGCACGGTTTTCGCTCGCGTATGGCGACAAAGAACGGCCGTAAAATCCTGAATGCACGTCGTGCACGCGGCCGCAAGTCTTTGAGCGCATAATAAACGCGCCATCGACCAGAGATTTAAGACACCGCCAGTTGGGAGTGTGAGCATGTCACATAGGCAGCACACAAATACCCTGCAAGCGGTGTCTTTTTCTGTTTCTGGTATTCAAGTCCTCGTAAAACGCGCCGACTTTCTACGCGCGGCGCGTGGACAGCGCCAACATTCCAAAACTGTCATTGTTCAGAAATTTGACCGCAAAGATGATTCAGCCATGCGTGTTGGGTTCACCTGTTCAAAAAAGGTTGGCAACGCAGTATTGCGCAACCGGGCCAAACGACGACTGCGCGCAGCAGCCCAGATGGTATTGGCGCAGCACGGTCAAATTGGATGCGATTACGTTTTAATCGGCAAACACGACTCCACGGCAAATGTACCATTTGATCGGTTACACTCCGATTTGAAATACTGCCTCACGCAGCTTGCAAAAGAGGGCGCGCAGTGACGCCCCTTGCATGGATATTTTCGATCCCCGTTAAGGCGTACCGCCTGATCTTTTCGGCGTGGGTTGGATACAACTGTCGCTATCAACCAACCTGCAGCCAATACGCATTAGACGCCCTGAAAGAACACGGCGGCCTGATCGGTGGGTTTTATGCCGCGCGACGCATATTACGATGTAATCCCTGGGGCGGATGCGGTTATGATCCCGTTCCACCCAAAAAATAGATTAGGTTCGCAACGCCAGTCCCCCATCCGGCATTTTACGGCGGGTCGGAATGGACGCGCGATCAATTTCGCCGCAAATTGTTAGGTAGACATCTTGCAAAAAATGGGGGTCATCAAAATACCAAACGTGACCGTGATTGAACGATTCATCAGTATAGCGATTTTCGTAATAATCGCCACAACGAACATTAGCAACTTTGTCATGATAGGGCGGCTCTAGTCCGCGTCTACCGGCACGCGGCGCGACGCCAATGCGTTTTACCGCAGAAACAGAAAGCGCATTGTCAAATGGATTGTGATAGTTCGTTAAACGTGCGCAATGCCGATATAATGACGACGATTTTGGATTGTCTGCAGCCAACGACGAAACTGAAACATCGCCTCCTACCAGCATAACTTGACTAACCGACCAACTCTTTTGCGCGATATCTGCTGTATCGTCGGCGTCATCAAATGCCTCACGAACCGCATACGCACCCATTGAATGCGCAATCACATGCATATCTATTTTACACTTAGGGTCTTGGATTTTTGCAAATGCGTGAATGCCATGTTTTACTAACATCAATGCTGATTTTTTTGCATCATGCCGATCCTCAAGGTAATTCAGGACATTATTCGCCGAAGGCCAGTCAAAACTTACTACAACGCCGTCAAAACCATTGCGTTCAAGTCCACGCTGCAACTTTCGTTGGCGTTTCAAAACGGTTTCTTGGGAGTTATTGTACCCATGCACATAAAACACAATATCACCTGTAGTTTGCGTGTTTTGGGTGCCTGAACTTGCTTCCTCTAAAATTGCATTACGCCAAGCGCGGGGGGGCATCTTGTGTCGAAATTTGGGGCTATCTTCCGCAGAAGGCACCCCCAAAAAATAGACGGCCCCAGGTTCATTGCTAAAACCATCACCTGATTTTGATCGTG
>CAXABH010000128.1:0-5581 GCA_963966925.1 uncultured Rhodobacterales bacterium | reverse complement strand
CCTGTTGGGGCCTCCCAATCAATCTTTTCACCCGCACAAAAAACGCCTGGGCGGTCCTGTAACATTAAACCTGCGTCCAATCGGTTCCAGGGAATGCCCCCTGCCGTCGAAATCGCCTCATCAATCGGACGGGGCACAAGATTGGGAATGGAAAGAGATTTAACCATTTTTGCCAATTCTTGGACCTGTTGCGGCAATCGTGGTGCAACCTCGCGCATTAATGCGATTTTGATGGGCTCTAATTTCAATGCCTTGCGCAGATGATTGGTCTGGCTGTTCTTGCCACGGGGTTTTGATAGGGCGGTTTCAATGCGATCTAGCGACCAATCGGGCTTCAAATCGATTGTCAATGGGATGCCAGTGCGCAATGCGCGACTGATGGAATAGATGCCGCCGCCCTCGATTCCATTACGTGACACAATGATTTCCCCACGGGACGTCATGTCCACTGCTTGAAGGGTGATATTTTTGATCGGTTGTCCAAGGAACTTGGTCATATGGTCAGACCAATTCATTGCAAAGGCGCAGTTTGCGGGTTGAAACGGCGTTATTGGGCCGAATTGTTTGGCCCATTCCCCATCTGATCCCAAACGCGCCCAGCTTGCGCCACCCATGGCCAAAATCACGACATCAGCGGTGATGTTTGCGGCGCCGTGGGCAGTTTGAAATTGCGCATTATTTTGGTTTAAATCCGTCAATTTCCAATTCGTCTTCAGGACCACCCCCGCAGCCCCCAACTGTGCGACCCATGCGCGCAAGAGAGGAGAGGCCTTCATCACTTTGGGAAAAACGCGCCCTGATGTGCCAACAAAGATGTGTTGACCCAATCCAGTCGTCCACTCTTTCACCTGTTGTGGGCCAAAGGATGTGATTATTGGATCAAGGCGCGCACGGGCATCGTAAAAATGGGGCATAAACGCCGAAACGGGTTCGTCCATGGTTAGGTTCAAACCAGATTTTCCCGCCATCAAAAATTTGCGGCCCAAGGTTGGTTTTGCCTCGGCGATTGTAACGGACAGTCCCGCCGTGACCAACTGCGTAGCAGCCATCAAACCCGCGGGTCCACCCCCAATCACCAAAGCCGTTTTTGTCATTCCTTTGGTATATCCGCCATATTTTTAATCTCAACCACGCGGTGTGGATATGGGATTTGAATATCGTTTTCTTTCAGTGTGTTCCAGATAATAAATAGAACATCTGATGTATATTTATGTCTGCCATCATCAATCCCGTTTACCCAAAATTCAACTGCAAAATTAATACCACTTTCGCCAAAACTGCGTAGTTCACAGTCAGGCGGGAATGGGGTGTCCAAAACCTCTGGGTGATTTGAAACTGCGGCTTCAACCAATGCTGGAACCAGATTAATATCGGTATCATAGCTGACAGAGAAATCCGCCTCATAGCGATTTGCGCTGCCTTGGTCCGAATAGTTGACAACACGGGTCGTGATGAAATCTTCGTTTGGAACAACAATCCACCGACCATCATATGTTTCCAATATCATCGCACGCGCAGTGGTTTTGACGATTGTTCCAGCCTCACCACCATCAAGTTCGACATAGTCACCAACCGTGGCTTGCCCCTCTAGCAGCAGGATAACGCCCGAAATGAAATTTGAGGCGATTTTTTGCAAACCAAAACCAAGACCAACACCAACAGCACCGCCCAACACAGCCAGTGACGTAAGAGAGATCCCCATAATGTTCATCAAAATCAAAAATGCGGCGCCAAAAATCGCAATCTCGGTTGCTTTGCTGGCCAATTGTCGGGTGGCTGGGCGCATCTCTTGTTGTTTGTTGATAAAGCCTGCGGATTGATCATTTGACCAACGACCCAACCAAAAAATAATGCCCCCTAAGACCAGGAATTGGATCAACCATAACAAGTTGAATGATAAGTTGCCTAAGGGAAGAACTGTCGCCTCAAGCCGTGCTGCAACCAGGTCCAATAGGCCTAATGCGTATAATGCGCCAACGGGAATGAATACGAATTTTCCCAATAATTTCAACATCGGATCGGTTAACATATCCCGTGCAAAACTACGGATTGCTAGGAACAAAAATACCCGTTTACCAAACGCGATGACCGCGCCGGATCCGAAAATCGAACGGGTCAGTGTTTCACCGATCCCCGTCAACGCATAGGCCAATATCGGCAATAAAAGCGGCAGAAACATCAATAAAAATAGCCGTATTTGCGCGACGATGGATGTTGCGTTATTTTGTGGCGTTAGGATGCGTGTGATGATTGGGTTTGCCTTTTTCGTGACAAACACCGCGACAAAGTATGCCACAATCAATATCACAAATTGTGACCATGCCGCAGGACTTAGCAACCATGCCGATGCAATATCCCAACCCTGCAATAACAATGAAAACCCCCGTTGAACGATCGGGGGCATTTGATCGAATTCCATATTTTACATCCCTTGATTCCGCACCTAAGTCATATTTTGATAGCAAAATGAGGGGTTTGACAATGAGGCAATTGAGATGAGTGATCCAGTGTGTCCCTTATGCGAACGCCCAATCCCACCTGATGCACCGCAAAGTTTGCATCATTTGATCCCAAAACTAAAGGGGGGCAAAGGTGGCCCAACGATCCTTATTCATCATATCTGTCACAAGGAAATTCACGCCACATTGACCGAGGCAGAGCTGGCCCGATCCTATGCTTCGGTCGCGCAATTACGCGCACATCCGCGGCTGGCCAAGTTTTTTCGGTGGGTCGCAAAACGCCCGCCGCAGTTTTTGTCAAAAACCACAGGCGGGCGTCGAAAACGGTAAAATCAACATCTGTTTTGCGTCGGTAAAACGTCGGTATTACGTCGGTGCGAAAGTAAACGAAACGCTAATTCAGCACAGGGATTAATGCGTCCCAATCATGCCTTTGATCCCGGCACAATGTTCCGGTGTTGCGGCGGCGCTATCTGTCATCAGCGCCTGCGCCTGTGCCATCAGATCGTCGGCATCCACAATGCGGTCAATCAGACCAAATGCCAGCGCCTCATCGGTTAGAATTTTTTGGCCGCCCATCAGGATCATTTTGGCCCGCGCAGGTCCAATGAGATTGCGCATGCGCATCGGGTCGCTGGGCTGTGGCAGGTACCCCAACTTCATCACAGGATAAAAGAATTTCGCACTTGGCACTGCAATCCGCATATCGCAGGCCAGTGCCATGCCCATTGCGCCACCTGCCAACGTGCCGTTTAGGGCGGCAATGCTCATACAGGGCAGGTCTGCAATCGCGCTCGACAGGTCCTCCCATAGTGGCGATGTCGCAAGCCCCGCGCGCGCAGCATCCAAATCGGCGCCTGCGGAAAAAACTTTGCCCTCACCCGTTAGGATGAAACCACGTGCGTCTTTGGCGTCGCGTGCGGTGTCACGTAAATCAACCAGCATTTGTTCGGTCAGTGCGTTCGCCTTATCCGGTCTGTTTAGCGTGACGACCCAAACCGGGCCGGTTTTATCAACATTAATCATGCAACACCTATTGCTTTGCGCAGATCAGGATCGCGCAACGCCAATTCCTGTCCTGCAAATTGTTTTGCGTTTTGACACATGTATACCATCGCCTTGGCAGGCCACGATGGGGGGACATGGTCGCTCCAGTCCAATTCGCTGACGGGGTTCATTCCGCTGGCTTTAATCTCGCGCTGCATTTGTGTGGCAACTGTTCCTGGGGACAATCCCATTGATGAAATGCCATGCCAACCATATTCCAGATGTAAACTGCGGGTCATCATGGCGGCGGCTGCTTTGGATGCGCAATAGGCACTCCACCCTTCAAGTGGATTATGCGCGGCCCCTGAACTGACGGTTAAAATGATCCCTTCGCCCGTTTTCATCATGTGGGGCAGGGCTGCTTTGGCCGCGTAAAAGACCCCTTTGACGTTGATATCAATCAATTTTGACCACTCATCGATGTCTGCGTCTTCGATGCGGGCAATGGGGTGTAGGGCGGCGGCATTATTTATAACAACATCCAGTTGTCCAAAATGCGCAATGGTCTGATCAATCATGGTGTTGACGAAATCAGGGTCTGCGATATCGCCTGCTATTGCCAGTGCCCGATCGCCAAAAGGTGCTGCAATGCGGTTTATGTCCGCCCCAGAGCGCGCGGTTAAAACAACGTTGGCCCCTGCATGGATGAATTCCGATACGCTTGCTTCGCCAATCCCACGACTTGCGCCGGTAATCAGAACGGTTTTTCCCGCTAAATCCATTGAGTATTCCTTTTAATATTTGGTTGTTTAGAACATGGCACAGGGCAGGAAAACCATGCAACCCCTTGAATATCGCAATAGACTGACACAAAATAAAGATATCAAAGAGGGAAGGTTTTTTTATGTTTCAACGATCAATTTCATACGCCGCATTGTTGGTTGGGTTATTCGGTGCATCGGCCGCAGTTGCCGAATTGACGGCAGAGCGCGTTTGGGAGCAAACGATTGATGTGATCGAAGAAGCAGGGGGAAATATCACTGCGTTGGCCACCCGCGATGGCGACAATTTGAATATTTCAAACGTGCGTTTTACCTTTGATCTTCCCGATGTTGATGAAACAGTTATTGTGTCGATGGATGGATGGTCGCTTTTGGAAAAGGGCGGCAAAGTCCATGTGGAACAGCCTGATTACCAAGAGATTGTTGTAAAATTTGATGATGTTAGCGCGCGCCTGTCCTATTCTGTGAATGGTGGCATAGGCATTTATTCTGAGGTTGAGGATTCATTGATCCAAACTTGGGATATCGAAAGCGCAGAAATCAAATTGATCGAACTGATCGCACCCGATTTTGATCCAGCCGAGGCGAATATTGATTTTGTTGTGACCATGAATGATGCCATATCGAACATGATTTATATGGGAAATGGCCATCAACAATCGGTTCAATCCCTTGGTGAAGCTACTATGGGTATGACTATTCTAGCCCCAGCCGAAGATGTTGATATCACCTTTGCTGCGACGATGCGTGGTTTAACGGGTGAGGGTTTTCAAACGATAAACTTCAACGGCACACCCGATGAAATTTTGGCGGAATTAAGGGCCGGCGGCGGGTTGCGCGCCACATCCTCTTTGGATGGTATGGAATTTAAAATGGATGGGAATGTCGAGGGCGAGGTTTTTGACATCAGCTTTGTTGTCGATAAAACCTCATCCAATATGAACATTGACAACGGAAATGGCGCCGTCAGTGCAGTCATGAATGACGTTGCCTTTAACGTGTTTGTTCCTTCGGAAATTCCGCTACCACTCTCAGGTGGTGTTGAAAAAATTGCCTATGACATTGATATCCCATTGGCGGCCGCGCCCGAGGTACAGCAGATGCATTTCGGTATGGAATATCTGGGACTGGGTATTTCGGACACGATCTGGGCCATGTTTGATCCAACGGGTCAACTGAACCGGGCGCCAATTGATTTCATTGTTGATATCAGCGCAGGTGTCCGTCTGGACCGTGATTTGATTGATCCTAATTTCGAAGTACTGATGGAACAGGATCCGACGCAGTTTGGATCCATCGAAAGTTTTGGTTTGAATGAACTGTTGATTTCCGCGTTGGGCGCAGTGGCCAAAG
>CAXABH010000127.1:0-5625 GCA_963966925.1 uncultured Rhodobacterales bacterium | reverse complement strand
ACCCCCAACCAAAGCGTTATGAGCGCTCTGCTCTAACCAATTGAGCTACAGGCCCACTTTCCCGTTTGCTATCATATGTTGCGCCAAGGTCAAGGGTTTGCGATTGAAACTTAGTGCACAATATATTAGTTGGGCGCTAATTTCGCGAAAGGACCACACATGACTAACGGCAAGAACGGCGCAACCTATGCGCAGGCGGGTGTTGATATTGATGCAGGCAACGCATTGGTTGATCGCATCAAACCTGCAGCAAAACGCACAAACAGAAGTGGCGTTATGGCTGGTCTTGGTGGGTTTGGGGGTCTTTTCGATCTGAAGGCAGCTGGGTTTGATGACCCGATCCTTGTGTCTGCGACGGACGGTGTTGGAACGAAATTGCGCATCGCAATTGATACGGGCCATTTTGATGCGATCGGCATTGATTTGGTGGCGATGTGCGTCAATGATTTGGTCTGTCAGGGGGCCGAGCCGCTGTTTTTCCTGGATTACTTTGCAACTGGAAAACTGCATGTGGAACAGGCCGCGACAATCATAGAAGGAATTGCCACGGGCTGTGAATTGTCTGGATGTGCATTGATTGGCGGTGAAACTGCGGAAATGCCGGGCATGTATGCAAATGATGATTTCGATTTGGCCGGTTTTGCGGTGGGTGCCATGGAGCGTGGCAGCGCGTTGCCACGTGATGTTCGCGTTGGGGACAAATTGATTGCCCTGCGTTCAAGTGGTGTGCATTCAAATGGTTATTCATTGGTGCGCCATTTGGTGGATGGTTCCGGTTTGACATGGGCGGATCAATCGCCGTTTTCCGATGTGTCTCTGGGTGAAGCACTGCTGGCGCCAACACGTCTTTATGTAAAACAATCTTTGGCGGCGTTGAAATCCGGCGGTGTGCATGCGCTAACCCATATTACGGGCGGTGGCCTAAGCGAAAATATCCCACGTGCCTTAAATGAAGGGCAGGGGATATCCATCGATTTGAATACTTGGGACCTACCACCCGTGTTCCAATGGCTAATGTCACAAGGTGGCATGGACCAGTCCGAAATGTTAAAAACATTTAATTGCGGTCTGGGTATGGTTCTTATTGTGGATTCTGAACACGAGGCGACAGTGATCCAATGCCTGACTGATATGGGCGAAAATCCAGTATCGATAGGTCAGGTTGTTGCAGAGGCAGGCGTTCATTACACGGGCACATTATCGTGACAAAACGCGTTGCGATTTTCGCCTCAGGCGGTGGATCAAATGCCGTTAAACTGATGGAAAGCATGCAGGGTGATCATCCTGCGGTGCCTGCTTTGATCGTAACGAACCAACCAAATGCTGGCGTCATTCAGCATGCCAACGGCTTTGACGTGCCCTGTGAGGTGATAGATCACAAACCCTATGGCGGGGATCGCGCGGCCTTTGAATACGACATTCAAAACCGTCTTGTCCCGTATGAAATCGATATCATCTGTTTGGCAGGGTTTATGCGCGTATTGACGGCAGGTTTTACGGATCATTGGAGTGGTCGGATGTTGAATATCCATCCTTCGCTATTGCCCAAATACAAAGGGTTAAACACCCATGCCCGCGCCATTGACGCAGGGGATGAAATAGCAGGGTGTACGGTTCACGAGGTGACCGCCCAATTAGATGATGGTCCTGTGCTTGGGCAAATTAGTGTTCCCATTTTATCTGATGACACAGCCGAAACGCTGGCGGCGCGTGTCCTGGTACAAGAGCATAAATTGTACCCTGCAGTGTTAAAACGATTTGCTACTGCGGATAAAACCCCGATATTGCTTGAAACATAACGCTTTCCAAGCCTCTGAAAATTTTGTAATCACAAAATGAGCGGGGGTGTTAGAGTAGAATAAGAAAAATACATGAAGACCCTGACAACCACCCAACACCTTGCAGATTTTTGTTCTGCTGCCGCGCAACATCCCTATGTTACTGTTGATACCGAATTCCTGCGCGAGCGGACCTATTATTCCAAACTATGCCTGATCCAAATCGCCTATCCCGGCGAAGGGGATGAAAACGCCGTTTTGGTTGATCCACTTTCCCCTGATATTTCGTTAGATCCGCTGTATGATCTGTTTCGCAATGAAGCCGTGATCAAAGTGTTTCATGCCGCGCGTCAAGATTTGGAAATCTTTTTCATCGATGCAGGTGTTATTCCAAAACCACTTTTTGACACGCAGGTTGCGGCGATGGTCTGTGGGTTTGGTGATCAGGTTGGATACGAAACTTTGGTGCGTAAGGTTGCCAAACAATCATTAGATAAATCATCACGGTTTACCGACTGGTCGCGGCGCCCGCTGACAGATGCGCAGAAAACCTATGCCTTGGCGGACGTAACGCATCTGCGCGTGATTTACGAAAAATTGGCGGCAAAACTGGCCAAAAACAAACGCGCGCATTGGGTTGAGGAAGAGTTACAAACACTAACGAATCCTGAAACCTATATCACACGTCCAGAAGAGGCATGGAAACGTGTGAAAACCCGCACGCATTCTGCGCGCATGTTGGGGATTGTTCGCGCATTGGCTGAATTTCGTGAAACCCATGCACAATCCAGCAACATCCCCCGCAATCGGGTATTCAAAGATGATGCATTAATCGAATTGGCATCCACGAAACCGCAATCCTTTGATGATTTGCAACGCTCTCGGTTGTTACTGCGCGAGGCGCGCAAAGGTGACATTGCCAAGGGAATTTTGGCCGCAGTTTCCCAGGCGTTGGCTCTGGAGAGTGAACAATTGCCCAAAGTGGATAAGAAAGAGGATGCGGCTGACAGCAATCCTGCCCTAAGCGAAATGTTGCGTGTTTTGCTTAAGGCCAAAACAGAAAATTTGGGCGTGGCGCCCAAACTTGTTGCCTCAGCCTCTGATCTGGATGCGATGGCCGCGGGTGAGCGCAACCTGGACATGTTGCGTGGTTGGCGCGGTGAAGTATTCGGGGATGAGGCAAAACGCCTGTGTCAGGGTGAAATCGGATTGGTTGCCAAGGGACGCTTTGTCACAACGTTTGAAATTCCGAAATAATCAGGGGCGGATTGACAGGTTATTCGTTTCGCCAAAGATCACGATTTTGCGGATGCCATCCAGGGTTCCCGTGGACAGGAATTTACCTGTCGTCAGTTGACGGTTTGTGGGTGTTCCAACGGGCAGACGCACGTCAACTTCTGCATTCAGGACGAAATGTAATTCGCCAACGGGTGCTGTTTCAATCGCGTCTAATTCCGCATTTGCGGCCCCCGCGCGCGAAGCATAGGCCGTAACAACCAATATTTTCCCATCAGACGTGGGTTCCAGATTTAATTTAGCGATTTGATAAACCGGGGTGCCGGCATATTCGCGTTCAGTCATCCCACGAAGCATATTTTCCTCGGGGATCAGGCTGGGCGGACCTTCTTGTTGGCGCAGCCAATTGGTTGGATTTAGGCGACTAGAACTGATCTGGGAACAGGCCCCAAGCAATGATAGCATCAGTAGTGGTATAACAATACGGCGCATACACCCAATCCTTTTGGTTTTTGGAATAGGTAACGCAAATTAATCCCTATGAAAAGCGCGACTTGCCCTAGACCTTTGGCAAAACCCCGCCTAAATCTATCACAAAGGAAAGAGGACCCATGGCCAGCGCAGCATTTGAAGAGATCGTAGAAGACTTTGAATTCCTAGACGATTGGGAAGATCGCTATCGTCATGTCATTGACATGGGCAAAGCGATGGATGATTTGGATGCCGCATTTAAGGTGGATGCAAATAAAGTGCATGGCTGCGCATCACAGGTTTGGTTGCAGCCCTACACAGAGGGTGGTGTTTTTCGTTTTGATGGGGATAGCGATGCAATGATTGTGCGCGGTTTGGTTGCTATTTTGCGTACGATTTATAACGGTTTGCCCCTGAGCGAAGTTGCCGCGGTTGATGCGCATGCAGAATTAGCACGACTGGGTTTAAACGATCACCTGTCTGCACAGCGATCAAATGGTGTTCGTTCGATGGTGGAACGGATCCAATCTATTGTGACTTAGTGTTACTGGGTGACGATCCTACTTGATCAGACCACTTTGTTTACTACGAAACATAGCGCGTAAAAGCGTCGTGTTGGCAGTTGATTAATTTTCGGGCTGTCAGCCGGCGCCAACACGCGACGCAGGGTTTTGGCGCAAATTATTTTAGATTGGGTTTAACCCTTGGCAAAGGTGATGAGTTCCGCCTCTAAATCCCCATATCCTGTGGGGCGATATTCGAATTCCAATCCCATTTGTGCGGCATACCCACGGGCCTGTTCGATTAGGTCCTCTGATGGGGTTTGCGCCTGATAGACTAATTTCGTATAGTTTCCAAAATACATTGAAATCAGTTCAGGATGCCGATCCAACCCCAGTGGTTTCCAAACAAAGGCATCAAATTGGCGAACCAAAAAATCGGTTAGATAAAAGGCCGTGAATTCATCGCGTTTTGCAAAATCGTCATTGCCCTGAAAAAAGGAATAGCAATGCGGCCCGCGCAACATTTTCACGTTCAACCGATCACAGGCCGCCTGCAACAGGCCACCCGTGCCACAATCTGCATAGATGACATAGATATCATCATAGGACGCGCGATGTTCTGCGATCTTTTCCTCGATCAATGGTGTGATTTTTTCGGGTGCGTTGTGCAATATTGCAGGCAGGCATTTTAGATCTAGGTGTGAAAATCCGTGGCGGTCGATGATGTCCAAAATTTCACGCGCTAATGCACCACAGGCCAACAGCAAAACGCGACCCTGATTTTCAGTCAGTGTCGTTTCCTGAGTGCTGAGTTGCTGATCCGTTATGTCCATTTGAAAGTTCCAAACAAAAAGGCCCGCGCGAGGAGGACGCGCGAGCCTGTGATTAAACGATGTAGGCGTTGATCACAATTGATTGTGCTTGCGCGCAACAAACTCTTTCGCGGTTTCCACGGCGACAGCCGCGTCACGGCAATATGCATCTGCACCGATGGCTTTGCCGAACTCTTCGTTTAACGGCGCGCCGCCAACCAGCACGATGTAATCATCACGAACACCTTGTTCGACCATGGTGTCGATGACAACCTTCATGTAGGGCATTGTTGTTGTCAAAAGTGCGGACATACCCAGGATGTCGGGCTGTTCCGTTTCCAACGCTTCGATGTAGGTTTCAACAGCGTTGTTGATGCCCAAATCGACCACTTCAAAGCCTGCGCCTTCCATCATCATCGAAACCAAGTTTTTACCGATGTCATGAATGTCGCCCTTTACGGTGCCGATCACCATTTTACCAACGCGTGGCGCACCTGTTTCGGCCAGCAATGGTTTCAGAATGAACATGCCACCCTTCATCGCGTTTGCCGCCAATAGCACCTCGGGTACAACCACAATGCCGTAGCGGAAATCCTGACCAACGATTGTCATGCCGCCAACCAGCGCTTCTGTAAGAATTTTATATGGCGCCCAGCCGCGCTCTAGCAGGATGTTAACCCCTTCTTCGATTTCCTCTTTCAGGCCATCCTAAAGGTCATCAAACATCTGTTGAACCAGTTCTTCTTCGTCTAGTTCGGATAGGATGATATCATCTTCTTCGGATATAGTCTGCATCCTTGTCAGTGCGCAATGCGCGTTTTGCCT
>CAXABH010000126.1:0-5630 GCA_963966925.1 uncultured Rhodobacterales bacterium | reverse complement strand
CCCACCACCAATGATGACGTAATCAAATGCAGGCTGAGGATCAACGTCGCGCCAAGCAGGTTTCCAACCAGTGTGGCCGGTCAACGCCTCTTTCATGACCTTTAATGCAGAATATCGCATGGAATCAGACTCCTTACCCCAAGCATCACCAAAAACACGATAAAAACCTAATGCTCTTTCGACATTCTTGTATTCAAATCGGACATTTGATTGCAAAAATCCAGAAAAGAAAATCGAAATATGAATTGAAAATCACCCCTGATAAGAAAAAAACTTGATTTGCAGGAAAATTATGAGACAGTATTTCACATCAAAGGCCCAAGTCAGCATACCGATTCAGGCCCTTTTGAAAAATACGGCCGACGACATTGCGCGCGCGGCCGAAACAGGGAGAAAAAAATGAAAAAACTCACTACAGCACTAACTGCGGGCGTTCTAACGCTAGCACCATTTGTGGCCTCTGCCGCGGACAGTAGCGATCCTATTGTGATCCCCATTCACAACTGGTCATCACAAATCGTGATGTCAAATGTCGTGGGCCAGATTTTTGAACAGATGGGAAACAACGTTGAATATGTGACCACTGACAGTCAGGCCGTTTATGAATCAGTCCGTTTGGGTGACGTCACTTTAGAATTAGAAGTCTGGGAAGGCGCGTTTGGCGCATCTTTCCGTGCGGCTCTTGAAAAAGGCGGCATTGTCGATGTTGGTGATCACAACGCAGTCACACGCGAAGATTGGTGGTATCCGATGTGGACAAAAGACGCATGCCCAGGATTACCATCATGGGAAGCGCTAAATGACTGTGCGTCGTTGTTTGCGACTGCTGAAACAGGCGACAAGGGTCGTTATCTGGATGGACCAGTTGACTGGTTGAAACACGGTAAAGAACGCGTTGAAGCGTTGGGCATGAACTTTGAAGTGATCAATGCGGGTTCTGCGGCAGCTCTTTGGGCAGAAATTGGCGCAGCCGAAGCAAGCAAAACACCCGTGGTTGTGTTTAACTGGACACCAAACTTTGCAGAAGCGGTTTGGCCCGGTGAATTTGTCGAGTTCCCAGAATGGGTTGATGGCTGTGACAAAGATCCATCCGTAGGTCCGAACCCCAACGCGTTGTATGATTGTGGTAACCCTGCTGATGGCTATCTGAAAAAAGCAGCGTGGGATGGAATGGCAGACAAATGGCCTGCAGCCTATGCAACGCTGGAAAAAATCAGCTTCACAAACCCTCAAATCGCGGAAATGGCGCGTTTGGTTGACGTGGAAGAGCTTGAACCAGAGGAAGCTGCTGCTGAGTGGCTAGAAGCAAACGAAGACGTTTGGAAGTCTTGGATTAACTAATCCTATTTGACATTGCAGAACGCATGACCCTGTTCACCGACAGAACAGGGTCATTTTAACTGAAATATACCCTAACTGGGACAGATCATGACCACCGCCACTCCTGTTATCAATTGCAGAAATGTATGGAAAGTTTTTGGGAACGAACCTGAAAAATACCTAAGCAACATGCCCAAAGATCATTCGTTCGAAGAGATCCGCAAAGACGGCTATATTGCCGGCGTAAGAGACGTTTCGATAGAGGTGGCACGCGGAGAGATGCTTGTCATTATGGGATTGTCTGGCTCTGGCAAATCAACCTTGGTCCGCTGTTTTTCCCGTTTGCATGAAATTACCGCCGGAACAATCGAAGTTGACGGTGTAGATATTGGCAAATTATCAGAAAAAGAACTGATTGAATTGCGCAGAAATAAAATGGGGATGGTGTTCCAATCCTTTGGGCTGCTGCCTCACCGAACTGTGCTAGATAATGTCGCCTTTCCGCTTGAGATGCGGGGCCAAGACAAGATTACACGTCGTGAACGCGCCCTGGAGGTCATTAAATTAGTCGGTCTAGAGGGCCGCGAAGATTACTTCCCACGGGAGTTATCAGGTGGACAACAACAACGGGTTGGTATCGCACGATCGCTGGCAATCGAACCCGATATTTGGTTCCTAGACGAGCCGTTTTCGGCCCTAGATCCACTGATCCGCCGTGAAATGCAGGATGAATTTTTACGTTTACAAGAAATGCTGGGCAAAACCATTGTGTTTATCACCCATGACTTTGACGAAGCCCTAAGATTGGCCGATAGAATAGCGATTATGAAAGATGGTGCTGTGGAACAATGTGACACACCCGATCAGATTGTTCTGAACCCATCTACAGAATATGTGCGCAAGTTCACCGAAGAAATTGACAAAGCGCGCGTAATCCGCGCGCACGTCCTTGTTGACGCTGCAGCCAATGGTGATGGTGACACAATCGATGCAAACGCCTCGATACAAAGTCTGGCGCGCCTGCTTGTTAATGATCAGCGCGACATGATCCCTGTACGCGATGGAGAGGCAATTATTGGCGCAATGAAACGCCAGGACGGGTTGGATATTTTGTTGGGGGAAAGCTAATGGCGGCTATATCGACAAATAATCCAGGCGCGCGCACACAATTAAGCAACGCGCAATTAGCCAGTTTCATATTGATCGCTGCTGTTGTTGTCACAATTCTGCAATGGAGCAACCTTCTCCCAGCCGCACTCCATCGTCTGCCTGAAGAGTGGATACCACCATTTGCAAACTGGATGGACACAGGTTTCAATTTCATACGCTATACGCTGGGCCTAGAAACATTAACCAGATGGTTCGCAGAAGGCCCACTGCAATTTTTGTTGGATACAACCGCAAATATTTTGTTTGGAAAACGTCGGTGGCCTAATTTTGAACCCATCCCTTGGTCCAGTGTTGCGGCTGTTGCTGCCGTCATTGGGTATTACCTTGGCGGGTGGAGGTTATCAGTTTTGGCAGGCGGGACATTTGTGTGGACCGCCCTTATTGGCCAATGGAAAATAGCAATGCAAACATTGTCCGTGATTGCAATTGCGGTACCATTTGCGTTTTTCATCGGTCTTTTATTGGGGATCGCTGCATGGAAATTTACATGGATCAACCGTGCAATCAAACCAATCCTTTCTATTCTACAGACCCTGCCGTTTTTCACCTATCTATTACCTGCTGTTATTTTCTTTAAAGTGGGTCCCACTGCCGGGGCGGTCGCAACTATAGTCTATGCAATCCCACCAATGATCTTGATGACAACTTTAGGGCTTCAAAAAGTAAGTTCTGAGGTGATCGAAGCTGGCAAAATGGCTGGGTGTACAAAATGGCAAATGTTGCGACACGTTTATATCCCAGCAGCACGCACAGAGATTTTGGTTGGTGTGAACCAGGTCATTATGCTGTGTCTTGCCATGGTTGTTTTGACGGCATTTATCGGTATGCCTGGATTGGGCGCAAAGCTGTTGGCGATGATGGGCAGCTTTAAGCTGGGCCGTAGTTTCGAAATTGGTGTTACAATTGTGCTTGTGGCTGTGATGCTGGACAGACTGTCAAAAGCGTGGGTTGTGAAACTCCCTGTCCACTTCGACAAAGGTACGCCTTGGTGGCAACGCCACAAATTCCTTTTATTCGGCATTGGGGTTTTCATCTTTTTTGCGATTTTAAGTCAGTTCAATGAATGGTTTGCTGAAATTGGTCGCCGCCAAAGCTGGACCCAAAGCAAAGCGATCGACAAAGGTATGAAAACTGCGTTAGCTTGGCCACCTGTGAAGGAAACAACCGATGTTATCCGCTATGTATTAAACGTAAAAATCCTTAATCCGTTTCGTGATTTTCTACTGTCGATACCCACCTTTGGCTTTATTGGTTTTGTCGTGGCGGGTTCATTGGCACTAGGGGATCGCAAAACAGGCCTGTACGCGGCAATATTTTTTGGGTTGGTTGCGCTCTCTGGGTGGTGGGACAGATCGGTTATTACGCTTTATTCCGTGATATCCGCCGTATTTCTGGCTGCTCTTATCGGTCTGCCAATGGCAGTGTTTGCGGCGCGTTCTCACAAGGCAAGTCAAAGAATTCTTCTTGTATGTGATACCGCACAGACCTTTCCCAGCTTTATTTATCTATTGCCTGCAATCATGCTCTTTGGCATCACGGCCACCTCAGTTGTATTTGCGATCTTAATTTTCGTTATGGTCCCGTTGATCCGCTACACCGTAGAGGGGTTGCGTGGTGTCCCCCCTGAAATGACGGAGGCAGCAGATATGTCCGGTGCAACAAAATGGCAAAAACTAATGAAAGTGGAACTGCCACTGGCATTGCCAACCATGGCTGTCGGATTTAACCAAGCGATCATGTTCGCCTTTTTCATGGTCATCATCGCAGCCTTCATTGGAACCCAAGACCTTGGCCAAGAACTGCAAAAAACACTTGCTGGAACAGATCTGGGGAAAAATTTCGTCTTGGGTATATGTGTCTCTCTCATGGCGCTTACTTTTGACATGGCGATTATGAGCTGGTCAGAAAAGAAAAAAAGAGCCCTTGGTTTGGCGTAAATCGTTGATCATGCGGTGTTCGGTATTTGCATGCGCAAATATTCAACACCGCATAAGCACACAATTACATTCTGCACCGCTGTACTATACAGCTGTGCTTCGCACCACCTTCTGGCTGGCATACAAAATCGAATTGCATAACGACGAAATCTAACAGCAGAAAAATCATCCGTTATCCCGTCTGTCCCTATTTACGAGCCGAAAGGTGTATGCGTGGCTTGGACATCGCTACATTTTGAAATCTGCTATTCCAAACCAGCCGCGATTGAAAAATAGGTTTGCCCCTACATCCGAAGAGCGGATTTCCAATTCAGAGCGTGGGCCCAATTCAAACATGTCATAATCCGTGGGAACCCCGTTCACAAAGCTATCATATATATTAAGGCTGATAGGGCGCCGTGTGTCGTTGTTCAGCGTAATCACAAAACCGACTTGTGACGCATCTAAGTTTGCAAAAAACAGTGCATTTTCTATGTCGTCAATGGCGTTGGGTAGCCTAGGGTGCGCTTGCAGATTCAAATAATGCACACCGTCAGATCCCTCTTCTATGATCAAACCAACAATGCCATTGAAACTATCAGCCTGTGACGTTTTAGAGGGAACAACACTTGCCGTAAATTCCACATTTGCAATGGCGAAAAAGTTATCCTCATCGCTGCTACATGACTGCAAGACCCCGTTCATTCCATAGGTTTTCAAAATACCCAGAACCTGACCAATTTCAGAATTACAACTCTCTACATCAGAAGCAGGTATCTTAAGGAAGATCGGTATATCGATTGGTTTTTTGTCAGAAATAGCGTCTTGCACATCCCTGATGTAAAACGTTGGCGTGACATTGAAATTACACGCAGAAAGACAAAACAAAGCAATGATACTGTACTACAAGACCAAGTCGCGGCATGGCACATAGCTGATCTGGATAAGGCCATTGATGCGCTTGGCGATGAAGCAGCAGACTATGACAGAGACGGCTTACGTGCAGTGGCGCACATTGGCGGGAAGGTAGGGATGAAGAAGTTTGTGCAGAGAAAAGGCGAATACAATCCAGCGGACGAACTTGGGACATCTTTGCAGTCGTACTATGACAAGTTCAGCGCATCGTAGAGGTCACCCAGCCAATCAAAAACTGGGTGACAATAAACGTGAATGTTACGCGTATATGATGCCGCTCATAGCTGACATGATGTAGATATGAACGAT
>CAXABH010000125.1:0-5674 GCA_963966925.1 uncultured Rhodobacterales bacterium | reverse complement strand
CCAATGACAGTCTAAGTGACGAAGAAGCCCGCCAGCTGGAAGAAGACCGTGAAAAGGCCGAAAACGCGGCGCGTTTGCGGGATGACGATTATCAATTGGCCTATGCCATTGATATCTTGCGCGGCTTGTCTGCAATAAATCCCGAGTAACCATGACACGCACACCTGAAGACATCGCAAAGTTGCCTTACCGCAAAAATGTCGGCGTTATGCTGGTTAATTCTGATGACCGGGTATTTGTTGGACGCCGTATCGATATGAAGGGCCCACATTGGCAAATGCCACAGGGCGGCATTGACCCAGGCGAGAGCCCAGAAGAAGCCGCGCTGCGTGAGCTAGAAGAAGAAACAGGCGTTTCCCGTGATTTGGTTCAGATTGAAGCCGAAAATGAAGGGTGGCTTGCCTATGATCTGCCACTGGATTTGTTGGATAAGCTTTGGGGTGGTCAGTATCGTGGGCAGGAACAGAAGTGGTTTCGTATGCGGTTTTTAGGGTCTGATGATCAGGTGAACATCGAAACAGATCATCCAGAATTCGCAGAATGGAAATGGATCGACCAGTCGGAAATGGTCGATGCCATTGTACCATTTAAACGGGATGTTTACATCGCGGTTTTGGGCCAGATTGGGACTGCAAAACCCTAGACATAATAGACATAAAAATCGCGCAGTGCCTCGCCCTCTAAATCGCGGGTTTTGCGGTGCTCTTTTTCCTTCATGAAGATGTGATTATCTGTCAATTCGACACCTACAGCGGAACATAAATCTGTATCCGATTTCAAATCTGCGATTGCTGATTTCAAATCAATGCCGGTGCTATTTTGGGCGTCTTGTTTTTCAAAACCATCACCCGTTTCAGCACCGGGCAATGCGTACCCGTTTTCTACCCCAAGGCGCGCGGCTTGCAAAACGGCGGCAACTGCGGTGTATGGGTTTGCGCTTGCATCTGCGGTGCGATGTTCCAGGCGCGCTTTTTTACCGCCTTCACCACTGACACGCGTTGTCACATTTCTATGATCGCCCCCCCAATTCTGCCAAAACCCAGAGAGCGATCCTGGTTGTAAACGTTGATAGGAATTTGCAGTTGGGGCAATTAACCCTGCCAATCCCTTGTGGTGATGATAAAGGCCCGCAACACATCCTTTGGCCAAATCGTTCATGTGATCAGGCCCACCAACAGGACCAGAGGACAGCGCGTTATTTCCATTTTCGTCAACAAAGGAAAAGTTAATGTGCATACCAGAACCGCCTGCTTCTGCGATGGGTTTGGGCATGAACGATAAAATCAAACCATGTTCTAACGCGATTTCGCGGGCCATTTGGCGGAACAAAACGATATCATCCACCGCTTTTAGCGCATCATCGAATGTCAGCGTATATTCAAATTGGGGACTGTCGTATTCACTGGTGATCATATCCAGGGCAAACCCCAATTGTTCAGCGCGTTCCCAAATGGCATCATTGAAACGCAGTGGATCTGACATCATGCCCGTCCCATACACAACGGCACCTGGCGTGTCATAGGGACGTAAACGACCAGTATCATCCGCCTGAAGCGCAAAGGCCTCTAATTCGATCCCAACTTTTGGACGTAGCCCAAGTGCGCCCCACGCAGTAATTGCACGTTTCAAGGCGCCTCTGGGACACAGACCCAGTGGCGTGCCTGCATCATCATAAAGATCACCTAAAACAACATGCGTTGAACGCTCCCAACCCTCTCGGATATCCCCCTCATTCCAACGCAATTCCATGTCGGGTAGCCCCTGCATCATCATCGCACCAGGTGCATCCAATAGATCCTTGTCATAATGCACCCCAAAGGTAGAGCGGCAAAAACGAGAACTGTCCGTTCCAATTTTTGAATTTGGTAGGTATTTTCCACGCAAGATGGAAAGGTGGTCGCAAAACATTGCGCGCAGTCGTGTGTTCATAATCTCTCCCCTTATTTTGTTGTGATGCGGACAGGCAGCGATTTTATGCCGCCGACAAAATTTGAACGCAAAAATTGATGCGGTCCTGATGCCTCGATTGACGTTATCCGTTTTGAGAGTTCTTGGAACAGAACTCTGACTTCTAAGCGGGCCAACCACATGCCCAAACAAACATGTGGGCCCTGTTGCCCAAATGACAGGTGTTTGTTTTGTGTGCGTCCTAAATTTACGCGAAATGGATCATCGAAAACGGTTTCGTCCCGGTTTGCGGATGCGAACCAAAACAACACTTTATCGCCTGCCTTCATGGTTTTGCCATGTGCGTCGTAATCTTGGGTCAGGGTCCGCCTAAAATATAGGGCGGGTGTTGCCCATCGTATAATTTCATCGGAAGCAGTTTCCCAAACTTTGGGTTCATTTTGCATTTGACCCAATAGGTCGGGTTGATGGCACATTGCCTGCATGCCAGCAGCAATGGAATATCGGGTGGTATCGTTTCCAGCCGCGACCAATAAGCAGAAGAAATTTCGAAACTCTTCTTCTGAAATGACATTTCCATCTTTGTCAGGCTGCCTGATCATATGCAAAATACCATCGGTATCACCTGAGGTTTCTTTCCGCTTTAGCAAATCCTTTGCGTATAAAAACAGTTCTGCGCCCGCGGGTGAATTAAACGGCATCATACGAAATTCGTCCGTATCCATTTGATCTAGGACATGATCGGTGAAATCAGGATCGGTGTTGGCAATCAGCGCATCACCCTTTTTAACCAACCATGGAAGATCCTGTTCGGGTAGGCCCAAGATGCGCCCCAGCATGCGCATCGGTAATTCGCGGGCGATTGTTTTGGTTGCGTCAAATTCATTTGATTGCAAAACATCATCCAGAATTTCCGCACAAAGGGTTCGGATGTCGTCTTCAAATTTTGCGATGACGGGGCCCGAAAACGCTTTGGCAACTTTCATGCGCGTTTTCATATGTTCAGGTGAATCTGTTTCCTGAAATGTTCGCCGCGCCAAATATTCTTCGTAGGTTTGATCCTCCATTCGGATCCCTTGTGCCGAGGAAAACACAGCAGTGTTGCGGTTCATTTCACAGATATCTTGGTGCCGTGTGATGGACCAAAACCCAATCCCATCATTGTAATCTGTCCAATGGATTGGGTCGGTGTCGCGCAAACGGCGGAACGTGTTGTGTGGAACACCTCTGGTAAATGTGTCGTGATCCGTCAGATCTGCAAAGCCATCGTCAGTTGGTGTCCAAGTTGTCATGCGCAGTCCTGTTGTATTGTTGTCTTACCCGAAATTAATGTAAGCATACCGCAAAATGAGGTCAGTCGATGAAAATTGCCATTTTGATGACAAACACGGATGAAAGCGACTTTGCAGCGCATCACCCCAAAGATGGTGAAAAATTTACCGATTTTATCCAATTGGTGCGCCCAGATTGGGACACTGTTGTTTTTGTGGTCAAAGACGGCGATTTCCCGTCCGACATTACTGTATTTGATGGGTTTATGATAACGGGCAGTCCAGCATCCGTTGGTGATGACGCTGATTGGATCAAAGAATTGCTGTCCCTGATCCAAGACATTCATACCCACAAAATCCCCATGTTTGGTGCGTGCTTTGGTCATCAGGCGATTGCGGTTGCTTTGGGCGGTACGGTATCCCGAAATCCACAAGGGTGGGGGCATGGTGTTTTGCGCACTTGGGGTGACGCAGCATTTCCATGGGGGGGTAAAATGGGGGAAATTGATCTTTATGCTTCGCATATCGAACAAGTGGTGAACGTGCCAATTGGCGCTAGTCGAATTGCGTCTTCTGATGGATGTGAAAATGCAGGGTTCGTATTGGGCGATCATATTTTTACGATCCAACATCATCCCGAAATGACGCATGATTTCATTTCTGCACTGGTCGAGGTGTTGGACGAATACGTTGGCCGCGCCGTGACCGAAAACGCCCGCAGGGAATTGAACAGCCGACGCGCGGATCGCAAACAATTTGCACAGTGGGTTGTTCAATTTTTTGAACATGGTGCTTCCAAGCGTCCTCTATAGTTTTACGATACCTTCCGCGATCCAGTGATCCAGAATAGCGAGTGCTGTTTTTGAAAAATCGGGATCGTTGATGTGGCAATCCAATTCGATTAATTCAACGTTTTGCGGGCGGGTATTGCGTGTTTCTAGAATAAATGCGTCTAAACCTTGTTTGTCGTGCAGTGTGTTTGTGAACCGAAACTGTTCTTAGTTCTTGCTCAAATAATCAGCAACACCTTCATGAGTCTCTTTCATTGCTTCTTTCCCTGGTGTCCAGTTTGCAGGACAAACTTCACCTTTCTCTTCGAAGTATTGAAGAGCATCTACCATACGCATAGCTTCGTCTACTGAACGACCAAGCGGGAAGAAGTTTACCAACTGGTGCATTACAGTACCTTCTCTATCGATCAAGAATAGACCGCGGTAAGCAATCATTTCGCCTGTAGCGTTCAGGTTGCCTTCCTCGTCGTACGTCCATTCGCCGTCAAGTACGTCATAGTTGTGAGAGATTGTCTTGTTCGTATCGGCAACAATCGGGTAAGTAATACCTTCGATTCCACCTTGATCTTTGGTCATTTGCAACCAACCCCAGTGGCTCTGCTCAGTATCTGTACTTACAGCGATTAGCTCAACACCTTTCGCTTCGAACTCAGCCTTACGCGCTTGGAAAGCGTGCAATTCTGTTGGACATACGAATGTAAAGTCTTTAGGGTAGAAGAATAAGATTACGTATTTACCTGCGTAATCTGATAATTTGAAATCTTCAACGATTTCTTCACCATTGATTACTGCAGATGCAGTAAAATCAGGTGCTTTTTTGCCAACTAATACAGCCATTTGTGTAGTTATTTTTTGTTTGAGGGTCAAAAGTACGATAGATAACCCCTAACTAGGTTAAGATTTTATTAGGTTTTATCTATTGCCTTGATGGCAAAACCTATCTGAAAAACAGTCTAGAAGAGCAGTAAACTCAGGGCGATACCAACAGCTACGACAAACATTTTCATTGCATTAAACTGATGATTTGCCGCACTTTCGAAAAGAATAGTGGTGCTCACATGGAGCAGCAAACCTGTGGCAATTCCGAGTACTGGTAAGAATGATGCTGGGTCCAGCTCAAGGCCTACACCCACAGCATTTCCAAGCGGTGAGCTGAGGGCAAAAAGTAAAATACCCAGAAGCACCTTCCAGGTTTGTAATCCAGCAGAGCGAAGAGCAGTTGCAACAAGCAATGCAATTGGAATTTTGTGTAAGGCTACTGACCACAACAATCCGTTAGTACTGTGATCGTGACCGTGGTCGTGCATGATCGTATCTAAGCCCAAAGGCATCCCTTCGATAAATGCATGAATAAAAAGTCCTACAAGAGGCAGAATAGGGATGCGGTTTTCATGGGTGTGTAGGTGTCCATGTTCCAATCCTTTGCTGATGAAGTCGAGCAACAATTGGATACCGAAACCAAGCAGAACCCAAAGGCCGCCGCGACTATTTTGGAACACTTCCGGCAGTAAATGGGTCATTAGGGTTCCGAACAAGAAGGCACCTGAAAACGCAAGGGTTAGCTTGAATAAGGCGCTTTTTGTATTGATGATATACGATGCACTACCACCGACAAGTACAGCCAAAAAGAGAACTAAAGGGATCATGAGAGCGGTTTTTGTGCAATAAATATCATTCGTTCACTGTCCAATTCTTCATAGGAAC
>CAXABH010000124.1:0-5766 GCA_963966925.1 uncultured Rhodobacterales bacterium | reverse complement strand
TCAGTATCGTCAAACCGATTTCCCCGAAGGCGCGGTGATTACCGAGGCGGTGTTTCGCGCCCCTGCGGACCAGGCACAGGCGTTGCACGCCAAAATGGACGCACAACTGCGCAAGCGCGATGAAACCCAACCCACCAAAGAGCGCAGCGCAGGCAGCACATTTCGCAACCCCGCAGGATTTTCCAGCACAGGGTGCGCGGATGACACGCACGAATTAAAAGCGTGGAAGGTGATTGATGATGCGGGCCTGCGTGGTGCCACCTTTGGTGGGGCGCAGATGAGTGAGAAGCATTCCAACTTTATGATCAATGCAGGTGGGGCCAGCGCCGCTGACCTAGAAGGATTAGGTGAATTAGTCCGAAAAAGGGTTTTCCAAAACGCAGGAATAGAGTTAGTATGGGAAATTATGCGGGTTGGTGAACCAGCCCCGAAATAACGTAACACAAGTTGCGACACTAATAATAAGGCCAAAATGGCCAATGACATGAGGCGAATTCGGATATGTCGAGCAGGACAGATCCCAAAGTCGTGGTTTTGATGGGTGGCCCTTCTGCCGAGCGCGAAGTGTCCCTTGTCAGTGGGCGTGAATGCGCCACGGCTTTGCGTGAAGCAGGATACAATGTGACAGAGTTGGACGCCGCGCCAACCCTGGCTGCTGATCTGACGCAAGTTGCGCCTGATGTTGTGTTCAACGCACTGCATGGGCGGTGGGGCGAAGATGGCTGTGTTCAGGGTATTCTTGAATGGTTGCGCATTCCTTACACGCACTCTGGTGTGTTGGCCTCGGCCCTTGCTATGGATAAACAACGCAGCAAAGAAGTGTTTGCAACTGCGCGCCTACCTATCGCGCACAGTGTGATTGCTGATCGTGATCAGGTGCGCCGTGAACATGTGATGGCCCCGCCTTATGTCGTGAAACCCAATAACGAAGGATCTTCGGTCGGGATTTACATTGTAAACGGGGATGCAAATTCACCTCCTCAATTGTCGGATGATATGCCCGAGTTGGTCATGGTCGAAGCCTATTTAGCTGGGCGCGAATTGACAACTACAGTGATGGGCGATCGCGCATTGGGTGTGACCGAAATTTTCACTGATGGTTGGTATGATTATGATGCGAAATATGCCGATGGTGGATCCTATCACGTGGTGCCTGCCGATATTCCTGCTGATATTTCAGAGGCCTGCATGGACTATGCCCTGCGTGCCCATCAGGTGTTGGGGTGCAAAGGTGTCAGCCGCACGGATTTTCGGTGGGATGAAACCCGTGGACGGGATGGTTTGTTCCTGTTGGAAACAAACACACAACCCGGCATGACCCCAACATCATTGGTCCCTGAACAGGCGCAAAAAATGGGGATTGGGTTCGCTGATTTGTGTGATTGGATGATAAAGGATGCCTCATGCGACCGCTAGGAAATCGACATACCAACGTGCATGATCCAGCACCATCGCGATTGTCCTATCGTTTGATGCGGTTCATGTTGACGCCATTGCTGCGTCGATTGGTGTTTTATGGAGTTCCCGGATTTGTCATTGCGATTGCGGCAGGACTTTATTTTGCGGATGAAGAACACCGTGATAATTTGCGCGCCTTTGCCGATGACGCGCATCGCAGCATAATTGAGCGACCTGAATTCATGGTGAGTGCCGCGCAGATCACTGGGGCTGGCCCAACATTAGAAGAAGATATTCGCGAAGTGCTGCCCGTTGATTTTCCAATCAGTTCATTTTCACTGGATGTGCATGAAATGCGCAGAATTTTGGTGGAATTAGATCCTGTTTCAGAAGCATCCTTGAAAGTATTAGATGGTATTTTGTTCATTGATATCAGTGAACGCAAACCCGCATTTGTGTGGCGTAAACGGGACGGTTTGGAATTACTGGATGAAACGGGCCATTATGTGCGCTCGATCACGGCGCGGATGGATTATCCAGATTTGCCATTGGTTGCGGGTGAAGGTGCTGATGAAAATATTGCCCAAGCGCGCATGCTACTGGCAACGGCCGCACCCCTTGCGGATCGCGTGCGCGGATTGGTCTACGTGGGTCAGCGGCGCTGGGATGTGGCGCTGGATCGTGATCAGCGCATCATGTTGCCCGCACAGGGGGCCGTCCAGGCCCTAGAAAAAGTTTTGATTTTAAATGATACCCAAGAGTTGCTGGATCGCGCAATCAGCGTTGTTGATATGCGCCTGAATGAACGACCAACGCTGCGTTTGGCGGATGGGACGTCCAGCATGCTTTTGAGAAAAATAAAGAGTAATGGAGCGGATCAATGACCGATTTTTATGGTGCTCAACGTGCAATGCGATCCATGCGCAAGGCTGCACTTCAGCGTGGCGTGATTGCTGTTTTGGATGTGGGTAGCACTAAGATTGGGTGCTTGATCCTGCGTTTTGATGGCGTGGACCGCAATATAGACGCGGAAACTGTTGGGCCGATGGCGGGGCAATCTGGGTTTCGTGTGATCGGTTCTGCAACCACTCGATCACGGGGCATTGAATTTGGAGAAGTGGTGTCGATGCCCGAAGCCGAACGTGCCATTCGCACCGCATTGCAATCTGCGCAAAAACTGGCAGGCGTGCGCGTCGATCACGTCATCGCATCATTTTCGGGCGGAACGCCCCGTTCCTATGGTTTGGCGGGTCAAATAACAGTCGAAGATCAATTCGTTACAGAACAACATATCGCTGAGGTATTATCGTCTTGTGATGTTCCCGCTTATGGGGAAGGGCGCGAGGTTTTACATGCTCACCCTGTGAACTTCGCACTTGATCATCGTTCGGGGTTGTCCGATCCGCGCGGACAAATCGGCAAAGAGCTGTCGACGGATATGCATATGTTGACGGTCAGTGAAAAGTCGATATTGGACCTTGCCTATTGTATCAAGCGCTGTGATCTGGAATTGGCTGGGATTGCCTCGTCCGCTTATGCATCTGGCATGGCATCCTTGGTCGAGGATGAGCAAGAGTTGGGATCTGCCTGCATTGATATGGGCGGCGGGACCACGTCACTGTCGATTTTCATGAAGAAACACATGATTTACGCAGATACTGTACGTTTGGGCGGGGATCATGTGACGCGCGATATTTCAATGGGGCTTCAGGTGCCCTTGTCGACAGCAGAGCGGATCAAGACACGCAGTGGTGGTTTGATGGCAACGGGCATGGATGACCGCGATATGATCGAGATTGGCGGAGACACAGGGGATTGGGAACATGATCGTCGCACGATCAGCCGAACTGAATTAATCGGGATCATGCGCCCACGTGTCGAAGAAGTTTTGGAAGAGGTGCGCGCGCATTTGGATGCAGCTGGATTTGAACATCTGCCCAGTCAACAAATCGTACTGACAGGGGGCGCAAGCCAAGTTCCCGGCATGGATACATTGGCCAGTCGTATATTGGGCCAGCAAGTGCGTTTGGGTCGCCCATTGCGCATTCACAGATTGCCACAGGCCTATTCTGGACCCAGTTGCACGGCATTGGTGGGCGTATCCCTGTTTGCGGCACACCCCCAAGATGAATGGTGGGATTTTGAAGTACCCGCACAAAAACTGGGTGCGCGATCAATTAGCAAAGCGTTGCGTTGGTTCAAAGAGAACTGGTAACAACAATTTGTAGTGAATTGGTCCAGATAAGGCGAATTATTGCCGTTTTTGACTATATTTTGGGTAAAATTTGCGTTTTTTACGTGACCTTCTACACGATCAAGAGTAGACTGGGGCGCATATAGGCGAAATCAACCCAGAAAACTGGGACATCAGGCGGACAAGTGACATGGCATTGAATTTATCGGTACCCGAAGAAAATGAATTAAGACCACGCATCACGGTGTTTGGCGTTGGCGGGGCCGGCGGCAATGCGGTGAACAACATGATTGAAAAGCAGCTAGAGGGCGTTGAATTCGTTGTTGCGAATACGGATGCGCAGGCGTTGCAGCAAAATCAATCAGCGTCACGCATCCAGTTGGGTGTTAAGGTGACCGAAGGGTTGGGCGCAGGCGCGCGTGCCGAAGTAGGTGCAGCCGCTGCGGAAGAAAGTATTGAACAAATTGTCGATCATCTTGCGGGGGCACACATGTGCTTTATCACTGCTGGTATGGGCGGTGGTACGGGCACAGGCGCGGCGCCGATTATCGCACAAGCAGCCCGTGAAATGGGCGTGCTAACAGTTGGTGTTGTCACCAAACCGTTCCAGTTCGAAGGCGCCAAGCGTATGCGCCAGGCAGAGGCCGGTGTTGAAGCGTTGCAGAAAATGGTCGACACATTGATCATTATTCCAAACCAGAACCTGTTCCGTTTAGCGAATGAAAAAACCACCTTTACCGAAGCCTTTAGTATGGCAGATGACGTGCTGTATCAGGGTGTAAAAGGGGTTACAGATTTGATGGTGCGCCCCGGTTTGATCAACCTTGATTTTGCAGATGTTCGTGCCGTCATGGACGAAATGGGCAAGGCGATGATGGGAACTGGCGAGGCAGAAGGCGAAGATCGCGCCAAACAAGCGGCCGAAAAAGCCATTGCAAACCCATTGTTGGATGAAATTAGCCTGCGCGGTGCGCGTGGCGTGTTGATCAACATCACAGGTGGCTACGACCTAACCCTATTTGAATTGGACGAGGCGGCAAATCGTATTCGCGAAGAAGTCGATCCAGACGCAAATATCATTGTTGGTTCAACACTTGACCCAGATATCGATGGTGGGATGCGCGTTTCTGTTGTTGCAACTGGCATCGATGTCAGCGAAAGCGCAGCAGACATTCCTGTACCAGCCCGCGCCGCTGCAACATTTGCACCCGCGGCCCCTGTTGCAGAAGACATCGCAGAAACTCAGCCCGCAGTTGCGGCAGAAGAGCCAAGCCTGTTTGATACAAGCTCAGCAGCAGAAGAGGCCAAGCCTATGTTTGCGCCTGCCTCTGAATTCCAACCAGCTGCGACAGAAGAGCCTGCACCGGCGTATCAGCCAAACATCGAAGAGGACGGAACAGAAGCCTTTGTTGCGCCCAAAGCACCAGCACCGGGCACACCATCTGATGATGCGATGGCACGTTTGCGCACGGCAGTTCAGAACACGGGTGTTGTACGCACACCTGAACAAGTTGAAGATGAACCCGCTGAGTCAGAGCGTCCGCGTTTCGGGATTGGATCACTGATCAACCGTATGTCAGGTGGCGCAGAATCCGCACCAAAGGCACAACCAGCCATGCGCACACAACCCGCAATGAGCGCACCCGCGCCTGCTGCGGAGGAAGATGAGCGTTCACAAGAGCAGGAAAAAATAGAAATTCCTGCATTCTTGCGTCGTCAGGCAAACTAAGCTGCACGTTGAAAAAATGTTTTAAAAACCATCGCTTAGGCGGTGGTTTTTTTGTAAATGGCAAAAATCCGCCTATGCCAAATAGCTTTGTTACACAGAGTCACAAAGTTTGAATTGTATTTTAAATACCTGAACGTTACCCACGATTGTGCTGGCATTTCAGCCACGTGTAAGGGACTACAGTGCAAACGACACTCGCGACAACATTGACGTTTACGGACATCGGACTTCATTCTGGTGCGCCTGTGACGATGCACCTGCACCCTGCACCAGCGGATCACGGCATTTGGATAAAACGATCAGATGTCGCAATCGGTGATCCATGGATTGCCGCGCGTTGGGATAATGTTGAGCAAACACAACTTTGCACGAAATTAGTAAATGATCTGGGCGCCGAAGTATCCACAGTTGAACACGTGATGGCCGCACTGGCGGGGTGTGGTGT
>CAXABH010000123.1:0-5825 GCA_963966925.1 uncultured Rhodobacterales bacterium | reverse complement strand
AAACGCAAGGTATGAGTGAAACACCCAAAAAAGGCGACCGCATCGCCAAGGACATCGCACGCGCTGGTATTGCAAGCCGTCGAGACGCCGAAAAAATAATCGAGGCTGGACGTGTCAGTGTAAATGGCACGCCCATTTCTTCGCCTGCGCTAAATGTGATGGCCAGCGACCGCATCGTTGTGGATGGCAAAGAATTGCGCCCGCCCGAACCTGCGCGTCTGTGGCTATATCACAAACCATTGGGGCTTGTGACGACGACCCGTGATGAACAGGGGCGCACAACAATTTTCGATGAACTGCCCCCCGAATTGCCCCGCGTGATGAGCGTGGGCCGCTTGGACCTGAATTCAGAGGGTTTATTATTATTAACCAATGATGGTGACCTAAAGCGGAAGCTTGAGTTGCCCTCAACAGGGTGGTTGCGGAAATATCGTGTGCGTGTGAACGGCCGCCCCAAAGAAACAACCTTTGACACATTACGCAAAGGGATCGTGATCGAGGGTGAAAAATTCCAACCCATGGAAATCACCTTGGACCGACAACAAGGGGCGAATGCCTGGTTAACTGTTGGACTGCGCGAGGGCAAAAACCGCGAAATTCGACGCGCCATGGAGGCAGTGGGCCTAAGCGTGAACCGCCTGTTGCGCGTGTCCTATGGACCATTTCAATTAGGCAACTTAAAAAGCGGGGACGTTGAAGAAGTACGTCGCAAAGTTCTGCGTGATCAGCTGGGATTGGACGCAGAAAGTTTCGAAGAAACCCCAAAACCAAAACGTCCCATCCGCAAAGGACCAAAAGAGCGCACGCAAAAACCCCAAGTGCGGCGTTCACGCCGCTAAACTTCCCGCTGAAAACCTTTTTACGTGCGCAAAAAATTAGGCTAAGTAAAAAGTAAGGAAAAGGGGATGTTACATGGCTGATTTACTCACGCTTGAAAATTTGGGCAATCTCATCATGCTTTGCTTTTTGCAAGCCGTGCTGGGATTTGACAATTTGCTTTATATTTCAATCGAAAGCCAACGTGCGCCTGTCGCACAACAACGCCAAGTGCGCTATTGGGGCATCATTATCGCCGTGGCGTTGCGTGTGGTTCTTTTGTTCACGATGATCCAGTTGATCGACGCGATGGCAGAACCATTTTACATTTTTAATTGGACAGGGGTCATTGAGGGCGGCGTGAATTTCGCAACCTGCGTATTTATTTTGGGTGGTGTGTTCATAATTTACACAGCAGTCAAGGAAATCGGCCATATGCTGTCGATCGAACATTTGCACACGGATGTGGAACACAAATCTGGCAAATCGGCAGCACGCGTTGTGGCATTGATCGTTTTAATGAACCTTATTTTTTCGTTTGACTCGGTCCTGTCGGCGCTTGCGATAACCAAGGTATTTCCAATTCTGGCTGCCGCGATCCTGATGTCAGGACTTGCAATGTTGGTGTTGGCTGATGGGGTTACGAAATTCCTAGAAAAGAACAGAATGTACGAAGTTTTGGGCCTGTTCATTTTGTTGATCGTTGGTGTTGTTTTGCTGGGCGAAAGCGGTCAGGCCGCAGCGCACGCGATGCATGACCCATCTTTGGCGCTGAAATTCTTTGGCTATGAAGTGGTGCCCATGTCCAAAACCACTTTCTATTTCAGTGTGGTCGTTTTGGTTTTGGTCGAAATCATTCAGTCAGGCTATACGCGAAAACTGAACGCCGAAAGACGTATGGGAAACCACCACTAGGCTGGTAGAAATTAAATCGGGTTCCTATCTGAAAAAGGTAGCGGTGCAAGAAAAGGATCCCAAAATGCCAAAAACGGTACGACGCTTTGCCTATGTGGCATTGATCATTATGATGTTTGGAACGGCCTCCGGCTGGCTTGGGGGGTTGTGATGGCGCGTAAATTCGGTGGCAAATATAGCCCAGATGCAACATCACACGACCTAAAGGTCGAAATTGAATATCGCGGTCCATCTGTTGATCCCGCTGGCGCAAAATCGAATGTCATGTTCATTCCGGCGATTGTGGTTGCAGCAACATCACTGGGTGGTGGCGCAATTAACATGGCTATGGGATTGGGTGCGGCAGCATTGTGGACATTAGGCGCGTGGCTGTTGCGCGATGGTTTGCGCGCCGAGGCCGCATTTAACGAACGCCGTGTTGCGCGACGCCCCGCGATCCCGCGAAAATTATTCGCGGCCGTATTGGCAGGTGTGGGTGTTGGACTGGCAGCCTATCGTAACGATCAAAATGTGATTGCATCCTTGATCCTTGCTGCGATCACCGTGGCACTGCACCTGACATGTTTTGGCCTGGACCCCATGACGGACAAGGGGATGGAAGGTATCGACACCCATCAACAAGACCGTGTTCAGCGCGCCATAGAAGGGGGCGAGGCACATTTGAACGCTATGCAAGACGCCATTTTGCGCCTGCGTCTACGGCCATTGGAAACGCGGGTCGAGCGGTTCATCCTAACTGCGCGGGATCTATTCCGCACAGTCGAGGAAGATCCAAGGGATCTAACATCTGCGCGCAAATATCTGTCCGTTTATTTACAAGGTGCGCGGGATGCCACTGTTGCCTTTGTCGATGTGTATCAACGCACCACCGATGAAAGTGCCAAGGCAGATTACCTGTCATTATTAGATGATCTGGAACAAAACTTTGCAGCGCGTACGCAAAAATTATTGTCAGATGATCGCACTGATTTAACCATCGAAATTGACGTTTTACGTGACCGTTTGGCGCGCGAGGCGAAAAAACATTAGACCAGTTTGAGTAAGGGGAAACATATGTCAAACGTTCAAGTCAAAGCTGCTGAGGCATCAGCAGAAGTCGAAAGTGTTACAAATGCCGTCTTGATCGAACCAAGCGAAGCAAACGCCATCACAACATTGGATCAGGCCGATGCCGCAACAGGTTCCGAGATCAAAAAGCGCATTGATGAAATCGATATGACCGATACAGGGTCAATTATCGGATTTGGATCTGCCGCCCAAGAAGAGCTGCAAGTGATCAGCCAATCCATGTTACAAGGCGTAAAAAACAAAGATGTCGGACCCGCGGGCAATTCGCTGCGCGATATGGTAACCACGATCCGTGGGTTTTCCATTTCAGAATTGGATCTGAATCGCAAACAAAGCTGGTGGGAAAAATTGATTGGGCGGGCCGCACCTATTGCGAAATTCACTGCCCAGTTCGAAGAGGTTCAATCACAAATCGACAAAATTACCGAAGACCTTTTGAACCACGAAACTGTGTTGTTGAAAGACATCAAATCGCTTGACCTACTTTATGATAAGACGTTGGATTTTTATGATGAACTGGCGCTATACATCGCGGCAGGCGAAGAAAAGCTGCGTGATTTGGATGCCAATATCATTCCCGCGAAAGAGGCCGCTGTTCAAGCAGCACCCGAAGCAGAGCAAGTCATGCAAGCCCAAGAATTGCGCGATCTGCGCGCCGCGCGCGATGATTTAGAACGTCGTGTGCACGATTTAAAACTGACACGTCAAGTGACCATGCAATCCCTGCCCTCGATCCGTTTGGTTCAGGAAAACAATAAATCCTTGGTCACCAAGATCAATTCAACTCTGGTGAACACTGTTCCACTTTGGGAAAATCAACTGGCCCAAGCCGTCACAATTCAGCGCAGCGCAGATGCCGCTGCAGCCGTACGGGATGCAAATGATTTGACCAATGAATTGCTAACCAGCAATGCTGCGAATTTGCGCGAATCCAACAAAATGATCCGCGAAGAAATGGAACGCGGGGTATTTGACATTGAGGCGATCAAACAGGCAAACGCCGACCTGATTGGCACGATTGAAGAAAGCCTTGCAATCGCCGATGAAGGCAAAGCAAAACGCGCCGACGCCGAAGCCGAATTGCAAAAAATGGAAGTCGAATTGCGCGATACACTGGCCGCAGCCAAGGCGCGCGATATGGCAAGCCTTGATACCGTTGCAGAAGCCGGTGATGATGCAAAATGATCCAAGTCTGGCCTAAATTGTTTTTTCCGTTTCTTGGGGCGCTTGCGTTTGCTGGGTGCGGAACGAACATGGGTCAGCACGATCAACATGACATCGCGGCAGAGGTTCCGATTTCTGCCGCACAAACCGCAACAATGGAACGTCTGACACGATTTGAACAATCACAGCTGTCACGCGGCCTTATGCGCACCGATGGCGGCGGTCCAGACACGCCTTTTGATATGCGCGACATCCTGCGCCATTTTCAAAACATTGCCTTTTACGATGAATATGATGCGACACGCAGATTTTCGCAGGTTTCACAGGCCTCAAATCTACAAAAATGGACCACACCGGTACGTTTCAATCCCGTTTTTGGAAAATCGGTTGATCGTAATCGTGTGACATTGGGCACATCGAACGTGACCCAATACGTTGAAAAGTTGGCACAAATCACAAGCCATCCAATGTTGGTTTCCACCCAAAACCCCAATTTTGATGTCCTTTTCATGGGACAGGACGATCACGATCAAATGAACGCATTTCTGGCGTCTCGTGGTGATAAAATTGGTGGGTTAGCCCAACAAATCGTCGCCATGATGCCCCAGGATGTGCATTGCATGGTTATGGCCTTTTCCGATGCGGAAAAACGGCGTGGATACACCCATGCCATCGCTATCATTCGCGGCGAACACCCCCCACTTATGCAGCGCGCCTGCATAGAAGAGGAATTGGCACAGGGCCTTGGACTGGCGAACGACAGCCCCTATGCCCGACCCAGTATATTTAACGATGACGATGAATTTGCAACGCTGACCACCATGGATGCGGTGATGTTGCAGATTTTATATGACCCACGCTTACGCCCAGGAATGACCTTGGATCAGGCGCGGCCATACTTATATGAAATTGCAGAAGCGTTAAACGCACCACAGAGTTAGTAAGGGAATGTGGAACAATGGGAATTTTTGATTTTCTGACGGGCGAATTTATCGACGTCATTCATTGGGTTGATGACACCCGTGACACAATGGTTTGGCGATTTGAACGCGAAGGCCATGAAATTAAATACGGCGCCAAATTGACCGTGCGCGAAGGACAGGCCGCCGTTTTCGTTCACGAAGGACAATTAGCCGACGTTTTCACCCCAGGATTGTACATGTTGGAAACCAACAACATGCCCGTCATGACGACACTGAACCATTGGGATCATGGATTCAAAAGTCCGTTCAAATCCGAAATTTACTACGTTAACACCACGCGATTTAACAATCTGAAATGGGGCACCAAAAACCCAATCATGGTGCGGGATCCCGAATTTGGACCAACACGATTGCGCGCCTATGGCACCTATACAATCCGTGTCACTGATCCTGCACGTTTCCTGACCGAAATCGTTGGGACCGATGGCGAATTCACCATGGATGAAATCAGTTATCAAATCCGTAATATCATTGTTCAGGATTTTTCACGCGTAATTGCATCCAGCGGCATTCCCGTTCTGGACATGGCGGCCAATACGGCAGATTTGGGTAAACTGATTGCGGCACAAATCGCGCCAACTTTGGCGGAATATGGGTTGTCGATGCCTGAACTTTATATCGAAAACATATCGCTCCCCCCTGCGGTTGAGGCCGCATTGGACAAACGCACATCCATGGGATTGGCGGGCGATTTGGGAAAATTCACCCAATATTCCGCAGCCGAGGCAATGACCGCAGCGGCACAACAACAGGGCGGTGGCGCAATGGGTGCGGGCATCGGTGCGGGTATGGGAATGGCAATGGCACATTCCATGGCGCATGGTTTTGCTGGGACACCAGTGGCCACATCGGCTGCACCGCCCCCGCCACCCCCCGTGG
>CAXABH010000122.1:0-5862 GCA_963966925.1 uncultured Rhodobacterales bacterium | reverse complement strand
CGCGGCGTGTCATCAAAGTTGTCTTGTCCGTGACCATTCAGTCTCGTGTCCCGTGAGCCCAGCAGCTTGGGCAATGAAAGTGTGAGTAACCCCAGTTGCAGGATATATGCCACAAATCGATTCGCAAACCAAGAAAGAATTTTAGGTATATCTTGTGTAAGGGGGAATTGGGCGAATTTTTGCCCGTACTCGTTTCTGGCGTATCACGTAATTGTGTGCTCATTTCGCACACATAATGGTTATGTATTCCCGAAATTGTTGGAATGGTACTTTCGTTTTTTGGGTTATTCACGCATAACGCCGACTAGGTTTTTTGGTGGGGTTAGATTGATATGTTTTTCTCAGCTGTGCTGTCAGTTAGCAGATATATTATAGTGATGTTTCTGTGTTCTGCCGCAACCCTTCCCTCAGTGACAAATGCGGCACAGGAAAATGATGTTGCGTATAAATTGGCATTGTCCAAACAGTTGGCAGGCATCACTGATGCTGTCGAATTTTACCAACAGCGTAATTTTGAACCCATTTGGATTGACCGTTCACGTGATGCACGCAAACGTCTGCTTGCATTGCAGTCGGCATTTGATGATGCGGTGGCACATGGTCTGCCGGTCGGCATGTTTGATGCGGCGGCCCTTCAAGCAGATATTCGTGCCATTCGAACATCTGCTGATTTGGGACGCATCGAAGGTAAAATAACGCGTGCCTATTTGTCCTATGCGCAGATGATACAATTCGGTGTTCTGGTTCCCGGTTCGGTCGATGAAGAGATTAAGCGTAAGCGCAAAAAAATAGATCAGGGATCTTATTTGCGCAACCTACTGGCCTCGGATCCTAAGGCGTTTTTCAAACGGATTTACCCACAAAATCATGAATACGCGCGTTTGTTGCAAGAAAAAGAGCGCTTGTTCGCCATTATTGCGCGCGGCGGATGGGGGGGGCCTGTTACAGGTGGGAAATTACAACCTGGTGATCGTGGGAAACACGTTGTTTCGTTGCGTAATCGTTTGATCGCGATGGGATACTTGGACAGAACGCTGACAGATCGCTTTGACGCCGACATTCAGCGTGCTGTGCAAATGTTCCAACTGGATAACGGGATGGCGGGTGACGGGATTGTTGGGGATGGCACACGTGCAGGGTTGAACAAATCCCCAGAAGATCGCTTGGCCGCGATTTTAGTTGCGATGGAACGCGAACGCTGGACCAACTTTGAACGCGGTCGTCGGCATGTGTTGGTGAATTTAGCAGATTTTTCCGCAAAAATCATGAACAACGGGCGCATTGAATTTCAAACGCGATCAGTCATTGGAACAAATAAGGATGATCAACGTTCGCCCGAGTTTTCGGATGAAATAGAACACATGGTGATTAATCCAACGTGGAATGTGCCTCGCTCTATAGCCGTAAAAGAATATTTGCCTGCTTTTCAAAAAAATGCGGGCGCACATGGATATTTAAATCTGCTGGACGCAGCTGGTCAGATTGTGCCGCGTGATCAGGTGGATTTTGCGGTTTATGACGAAGATACATTTCCGTTTGATTTGAAACAGCCGCCGTCTACGCGCAATGCATTAGGGTTGGTGAAATTTATGTTTCCCAACCGTCACAATATTTACTTGCACGATACCCCATCCAAAAGTTTGTTCGCCCGCGAAGTGCGTGCGTTCAGCCATGGATGTATTCGTTTACAAGATCCCTTTGATTTTGGATATGCTTTGCTGTCAGTACAAAGCAGTGATCCTAAGGGTGAATTTCACCGTGCGCTAAGCTCGGGTGTTGAAACGGTGGTTGCCCTTGATCAACATGTGCCTGTGCATTTGATCTATCGCACAGCGGTGACTAAGCCAACAGGCGGCATGACATATCGCCGTGATATCTATGGCCGCGATGCCAAGATTTTGGCTGCTCTCGTTGGGAAAGGGGTGGTAATTACACCGCTTGCGCGCTAATCCCAGTGGAAAAGGGATCATGCCATGGCCTATAAACTCTCAGATATTGCGCGTGCGATTGATGCGGAATTACTGGGTGATGGGGATTTGGAAATTTCCTCGGTCGCATCCCCTGAAAACGCAGGCGTGCATGACATCGCGCTTGCCATGGACCCGAAATATGCAGCCGACCTTCCCAAGGGCAACGCACGTTGTGCGATGCTGTGGCCCGGTGCGGATTGGCGCGGGATGGGGCTGCAGGGGGCCTTGGTTGCACCACGTCCGCGTTACGCGCTTTCTGCGCTGTCTGCGGCGGTGGATCGTGGTCAGGGTTATGCGGCTGGTATTCATGAAACGGCCGTTATCGATTCAACTGCACAAATCGGTGAAAACGCCAGCATTGGCCCCTTAGTTGTTATTGGTGCGAACGCGGTTGTTGGCAATGACGCGGTGATCGGGCCACAATGCACGATTGGAACGGGAAGTGTGATTGGACACAGCGCCTATTTGCGTGAAGGTGTTCGGATCGGCGCAGACGTTATAATCGGGGATAATTTCATAGCACAACCTGGCGCAACCGTGGGTGCGGATGGGTTTTCCTTTGTCACGAAAGAGGTGTCTGCTGTCGAAGTCGCGCGTGACAGCCTTGGAACAGCAGATATCGAAAACAGCGCCCAACAATGGGCGCGGATCCATTCGTTGGCAGGTGTCGTAATCGGCAATGATGTGGAGTTGGGCGCGCAGTGTTGTGTGGATCGCGGTACGGTAAAGCCCACTAAAATCGGCAACGGTGTCAAAACAGATAACCTATCGCAAATCGGTCATAACGTAGTGATTGGCGATCATTGTCTGATCTGTGCCCAAGTCGGGATTGCGGGATCATCGGTGATCGGTAAAAACGTCGTCCTTGGGGGACAAACAGGGGTCAGTGACAATATTTTTATCGGGGACAACGTGATCACAGGGGGCGCGACCAAGGTTCTAAGTAATGTTCCTGCGGGGCGTGTAATGCTGGGGTATCCTGCGATGAAAATGGAAACCCACATTGAAACTTACAAAGCCTTGCGTCGTTTGCCCCGCCTGATCCGTGACGTCGCATCCCTTCAAAAAGGTGTTTTAAAGTCCTTCAAGAATGACTAAATGCAGGACAGAGAACGCCGAAGAGGATTGCCGAAATGGACGTCAAAGACAAAGTGATTGAAATCATCGCGGAACAAGCGGTTTTGGATGTGACCGATGTCACCATGGACAGCACATTAGAGTCGCTTGGAATTGATAGTTTGGGACTGGTTGAAAGTATTTTTGCCATCGAAGAGGCATTTGATATTCAAATTCCTTTCAATGCAAATGATCCAAGTGAAAGCGATTTTGACATTTCATCTGTCGCTACAATTATTTCTGGTATCGAAAAACTGGTGGCTGAGCAGTCGTGAAACGTGTTGTGATCACTGGGGCTGGAACGATCAATGCGCTTGGCCATAATGTCCCACAAACGCTTGAGGCTATGCGCGAGGGGCGGTGCGGCATTGGCCCATTGGATTTTCGCGATGTTGATCGGTTATCCATCAAAATCGGAGGGCAAATACGCGACTTTCATGCAGACACTGAATTTAATCGCCAACAGATGTCGTTGTATGATCGCTTTACCCAATTTACCTTACTGGCTGCGAAAGAGGCGATTGGTCAATCTGGTCTGACCTTCACGGGTGATTTATCCGCAACATCCGGTGTTGTGTTGGGAACCGCAGGTGGTGGCGTTAGCACGTGGGACGACAATTATCGTGCTGTTTACGAAGAGGGTAAGAACCGCGTACACCCCTTTGTGGTGCCTAAGTTAATGAACAATGCAGCCGCCAGCCATGTTTCAATGGAGTTCAATCTAAAGGGCCCCAGTTTTACGGTATCCACTGCCTGTGCATCGTCAAACCACGCTATGGCACAGGCTTTTGCCATGGTACGTTCTGGCATGTCCACAGCCATGATCACAGGTGGATCAGAAAGCATGCTGTGTTTTGGTGGTGTCAAAGCATGGGAGGGCCTGCGGGTCATGTCCAAGGATGCCTGTCGCCCGTTCAGTGCAAATCGCAATGGCATGGTTCAGGGCGAGGGGGCCGCCATTTTTGTGTTTGAAGAATACGAACATGCGCGTGCGCGCGGCGCAGATATTCTGGCCGAGGTGAGTGGATTTGCCATGACCTCAGACGCCGCTGACATTGTCATGCCGTCAAAACATGGGGCAGGGCGTGCGATTGCAGGGGCGCTAAAGGATGCGCGTATCAATCCAGAAGAGGTTGGATACATCAATGCACATGGCACAGGGACGGCCGCAAACGACAAAACTGAATGTGCAGCTGTTGCAGATGTTTTTAGGCGTCATGCAGATAATTTGATGATCAGCTCAACGAAATCGATGCACGGACACTTGATTGGTGGAACGGGCGCTGTTGAATTACTGGCGGTTATTATGGCGCTGCGTGATGGGATCATTGCGCCTACGATTGGTTATGAAGAGCCTGATCCAGAATGTGCCTTGGATGTTGTTCCAAACACTGCGCGTGAAGCCAAGGTTGATGTGGCACTTAGCAATGCATTTGCCTTTGGTGGGTTGAATGCTGTTATGGCACTGCGCGCTTATCGTTAATTTGTTTTGACAAAACGCCTGCGTCGGTGTCACGTGGGCCCAGGTTGAACACGGGCCCATTCATGTCATTTTTCAGTTTTATTCGCGCAAATGCATCTTGGCTTGGGGCTGGGTTTTTGTTGGCCTTGCTCTCTAGTTTTGGACAAACGTTTTTTATCTCAATCTTTTCTGGCGCTTTGCGCAATGAATTTGATTTAACCCACGCTGAATGGGGGGCGACCTATGCATTGGGAACATTTAGTTCGGCTGTTGTTATGGTTTGGGCTGGGGGGTTAAGTGATCGATTTCGCACTCGTTACTTGGGTGTTTTTGTATTATTGGGTTTGGCATTGAGTGCATCATTTATGATGTTAAATACTTCTGCTACTTTATTGATATTATTAATTTTTTGCCTGCGCTTCTTTGGTCAGGGCATGGCGACGCATCTTTCTGCTGTGGCAATGTCACGTTGGTTTTCGGCGCAGCGCGGGCGCGCGCTATCTATTGCGAATATGGGATATGCCTTGGGCGAAGCAAGCTTGCCTGTGGCATTTGTTGTGTTGCTGGTTTTTGTTGAATGGCGATGGCTGTGGGGTGTGGCGGCTTTGATCGCTATTTTGGCGGCCCCTGTGTTATTTGCATTGCTGAAAACAGAACGCACACCACAATCCATGGCACAAAGTGATACGTCAATCGGTATGGGGGAACGTCATTGGACGCGGGTTCAGGCGCTCAAACATCCTTTGTTCTGGTATATGGTACCCGCACTTTTGGGGCCACCTGCATTTGGCACAGCGTTCTTTTTTCAACAGGTGCCATTTGCCGAGGCAAAAGGGTGGACACATTTGGAATTGGTTGCGGCATTTCCGTTTTATACCGTCTTTGCAATTACCGCGACGCTGGGTGCGGGTTGGATGCAGGATCGTTTTGGAACACCTAAGTTGATCCCAACATATCAAATCCCTGCGATTGTGGCGTTCGCCATTTTTGGCATGTCAGGCAATCCTTGGCATGTGATTGTTGGATTGTTTTTTATGGGTCTGACATCTGGCGCAGTGGCAACGTGGCAAAACGGATTTTGGGCCGAATTTTATGGGACGAAACATTTGGGTGCGCTTAAGGCGATGGCCTCGGCCATTATGGTTTTGGGATCCGCGATTGGGCCGGGGTTAACGGGATTGTTTTTGGATTTGGGTGTTGGGTTATCCACCCAATACCTATGGGTTGCGGTGTATTTTGCAGTGTCCACATGTTTTATGATGCTGGGTGTGCGACGTTACCGGGGGGACGTGCCTAGAACATACGCGACATAAT
>CAXABH010000121.1:0-5948 GCA_963966925.1 uncultured Rhodobacterales bacterium | reverse complement strand
CTGTGGAACAGCTAAAACAAGGGGACATGGTTTGGACCAAAGATGACGGCTATCAGGCCATTCGATGGATTGGGGCGCGTACGTTCAACGAGGCTGATTTGTCTTTAAACGAAAGAACTCGCCCTATTCGTATTGCAAAGGGTTCCATTGGTCAGGATATGCCCGAACGCGATTTGTTGGTTTCGCCGCAACACAGAGTGTTGGTTAATTCACGAATTGCGAAGCGGATGACCAATGAGGACGAAGTTTTGGTTTCGGCAAAGCATATGTTGCAGATCACGGGTATTGATGTTGTAAATGACATAGATGAGGTGATGTATGTTCACTTTATGTTTGATCGGCACCAAATCGTGGAAGCCGAAGGCGTTCTGTCGGAGTCTCTCTATGCTGGTCCACAGGCAATTCGCAGCCTTTTGCCAGAGGCACGGGCCGAACTTCTAGAGCTCTTTCCCGAATTGGCTGATATCTCGGTGTTGGGTCCGGTGCCTGCGCGTATGTTGCTTTCAGGTCGTCAGGGTCGCAAGCTTGTACAGCGGCAAATCCATAATAAGAAGCCCCTCATACAGCCTAACGTTGAATAAAGGTGCCATAAACACCAGCTGAATATTCAAAATCTAAGTATGTTGGAGCCTTCACTTCAGAAGGCCTCTGATGCGATTTGGCGCGGACTGTGCAACACATTGTGCACCCGAAATTTCTGTAACCCAAAAAAACCGGGCTTGTGCGAAGAAACGCCAATGCCGGGTCAGGTGAGGGACATGTTGACCTGCGTCTCATGTCCCTCAAATCTTTTTATAGGTCTTGTTTCGGTTTTCAGGCCGTCATTCGGCCTGTGATTTCTGTAATCGTCGCTGCTCGCGTAATATATGACACCACCAAGAGCGACAATTAGGATTAAACAGCCCCTGCGCTGATATACGCGGTTTTGACGGTCGTATAGAATTCAGCCGCTGCTTTGCCCTGTTCCCGTGGGCCGTAAGAGCTGTCGCCACGGCCGCCAAATGGAACGTGGTAATCAGTTCCAGCAGTTGGCAGGTTCACTGTTACAACACCGGTTTTTGCGTTGCGACGGAAGTCAGTCGCGCGGGCAAGGGATCGGGTGACAATTCCAGAGGTCAAACCAAAGTTGGTATCATTAACTGTTGCCAACGCCTCGTCATAGCTGCCGACTTTTATGACGCTTGTGAGAGGTGCGAACATTTCCTCGCGGTTTATCCGCATGGTGTTGGTGGTATTAAGGAACACGCCAGGGCTCATGTAAAACCCCTCATGCGGCATTTCTAGCTGTGCCCCGCCACATGCCAGTTCTGCGCCCTCTGATTTGCCCAAATCGACATAGGCGAGGTTTTCACTCAATTGCTCTTTGCTAACAACAGGCCCCATCTGTGTGCCCTGTTCAAGTGCGTGACCAACTTTCATTGCTTGTGTCGCGGCCACAAGTTTTTCAACAAATGCGTCGTGCACGGCCTCGTGCACCACCAGCCGTGAGGATGCCGTACACTTTTGTCCAGTGCCACCAAACGCACCGCCAAGAGCAAGGTTTACAGCCAAATCCAAATCTGCGTCATCCATTACAGCCAAGGCGTTTTTTGATCCCATCTCCATCTGGACCTTGGTAAAGTTCTGAACTGCAGCGGAGAGAATGCCTCTGCCCACTGGCACTGACCCAGTAAATGAAATCGCATTGATTTTGGAGCTTTCGACCAAGTGTTGGCCGATTTCGCGGCCAGAGCCCATAACAAGGCTAAAGAGGCCTTTTGGAATATCCTGACGTGCGATTATTTCAGTTAGGGCCACAGCTGAGGCTGGTGTGATGTTGGCGGGTTTCCAAACGACCGCATTCCCATAGCAAAGAGCTGGGGCGATTTTCCACGATGCAGTTGCTGTCGGGAAATTCCATGGTGAAATGACTGCAACAACGCCAACGGCTTCGCGGCGTACGTCAATTTCAACGCCTGGACGGACGGAATCGGCATTTTCGCCCAACTGGCGTAGACATTCGGCAGCGTAGTAGGTGAAGAATTGGCCTGCGCGGTAAACTTCACCTTTACCTTCTGCTAGTGGCTTACCTTCTTCTCGGCTAAGTAAGGTGCCCAATTCTTCGGCTCGTTCCATCAGTTCGTTGCCGATGGCCATCAAGACTGCTTGCTTGCGCTCAATCCCATATGCGGCCCATTCCGCCTGCGCGCGATGCGCTTGATCTAACGTGGCCTCTAACTGATCGAGGCTGGCCTGTGCAAATACACCTACCAGATCAGTAAGATCAGAAGGGTTGCGGTTCTCGACAGTCGAAATACCTTCTAACCATTCACCAGCGATAAAGTTGCAATTTAGCTCTTGCATAGGGGTCCCCTAAAAAAATGTGTTATTCGCGTGCATAATAAAGCGAAATTTAAATTAAGACACTTCAAAGTTTATAAAATTGATTTTAGTAATTCTGAAGTTTCGTAAGTGTTCCCGCGTACTTCATCTTTGTTATTGTGGAAACAAACTCTCGCGCTGCGGGCATGAGTAAATTTTTCTGTGCTGAAACCATGTGGACGGTACGACGTAAAGATGGATCTGATAACGGCAAAAATGCCAGATCATCTTGGGTTTTTGGTACCGCGAGTCGGGGCAGGATGGTGATTCCCACACCTTCGCGGACCAGACTTAGTAATGTTGTCGTATTGGGAACGCGCAGACGTGAACGTGCTAAGATTGCCACGAAATCCGGATCAGTTATTCGATCACACAATCCGTTCGCAATGAGATTAAGATGTGTCATGTTTTGCCAATTCATTTGGTGCCACTCGTGCGCCAATGGATCGCTTTTGCGACATACGACACCAAAGGAATCGCTGAACAACTCTTGTCGACGCATTCCGGCAAACTCGGGCAGGGTTCCAATGCCGATGTCGGCCTTTTCCCGCAGCAATTCATTGGCAATCGCTTCGGAATCCATATCACGAACATCAATCTGAATCTTTGGGTGTTGTGAGGTGTATACACTCACAACCCTTGGCAGAATTTCTGTCGCAAAAGACGGGGTGACGACCAACCGAAGGTAGCCAGTCTGGGATCGTGCAATGCCTTCGATCACTGATACTGTATTGTCGAAATGACCAACCTCACGCTGGGCCTCTGCATAGATCATTTTGCCCAACGGGGTCAGACGTGATTTTCTGGCAGACTCGAACAGTGGAGATCCGACATGTTCTTCAAACTGTTTTAACATCATCGAAACCGCGGATGGTGTGCGACCTAACTCATTCGCTGCATCCAGAAGGCTCCCGTGTTGGGAAACCGCGCAAAAGTACTTGAGCATGTCCAGTTTGATTCCCAATTTCAGAATTCCTTAATTATTGGTTTCAAAATCGAGTTTGCCTCGAATAGACTTTTGTGTCCATAAGATGCTGATGCGGGGATGGAGTTCCTGCAGATCCAAATAATAGAAAGTGTTAAAATGATTGAACGTATCGAAACTGGCGTCCGTTCCTCGAAAATTGTGAAACATAACGGCATCGCCTATTTGACGGGCCAAGTGGCCGAGGGCGAAACCATTCAGGAACAGGTGCAAACTTGTTTGCAAAACATCGATGCCCTTTTGGAAAAAGCAGGGTCTTCGCGGGAAAAAATGTTGCGCGTCACAATCTGGCTGGCTGATATGAGTGACTTTGCAGGTCTTAACGAAGTTTGGAACGATTGGGTGCCAGAAGGCCATGCGCCAGCCCGGGCCTGTGGGCAAGCAAAATTAGCACGCGAAGAGTTGAAAGTAGAGTTTATCGTAGATGCTGTTTATGATGAGTAGCTGCTCCGTATAAAAAGTCGTTTTTGTGCGCGTGGCCATAAACAACATTTCTGTTGGATGTGATGAAATATGAATAAGCAGCCGATCCAATCAGCAGCTTATTGGCGTGTAGGTTTGGATGTGTGATTCATCATTTCAGTGTATCTTTGCTGATGCGCAATAAATCGTTGTGAGGACAGCCAACAATGTTTGACATTTATTTATTCTGAAAGGGCTGGCGGGTTGCAGATAATTCTGCCTCGCATAGCGCCTTTAATAGGATGGCCTTTACCATTTTTTGGGTTTCACTGAGCGTCGTCCAGTTACTCTGGTCACCGCCACATAGGGAACAGTCGCATTTATAAACTTCGTTCTGTCCAGCCAAATGGCTGAACCCGTATAGAGGTATCATACTGCTTCCAATCTGGCGTGCCGTTTGCCTGGTTTAATGTGACAGGATTCCAAAGGTGGTACCGGGAAACATACGTGTTACGTGCATCGTGCGCCCGCGCTGCGTAAACGTCCCATCTGGTATTTCATTAAGTGGAGCATATGAGTAAAAGATCAAATCTAAACCGAAACGATATGAAATCTGTGCGGTTTGGTCGCAGTAAAACAACCAAAGCTTTATTACCGCAAGCGGCATAATAACCATGCAATAGATTTTTGTTTTTGCGAAACCGACATGGCCTGCAGTTTACTCTGCAGGCAAGGGTGTTGATCCTGTTTCAATACGTTTAATTTTACCATCCTCTTTCATTGCGACAAACATGACGGCATCACGCGTTTCATTTGGAAATGTCATAATGAAGTGCATCACAAGTATATCTTGGTTTTCATAAACACATCTCAGGTTTTCTTGTTTTAAATTGATGATCATTGGCTCGATACGATCGCGCCATTCATCAGCTGATATTTTGGAATTGCTAGAGTGCATGAGCATCTCTGCATCGTCATGCATTAAGGATCGCATGGTTTCTATGTCGGCGTTATCCCACGCTTTCGCCCATTGGTGAAAGATCATTGATAGGTCTCCTTGTGTTGGCAAAACCAAACTAACACAAATGATGAAGTTTAGCTAACATCACATCAGACGATTTTGTGCATCATTCACTGGTTTTTTCGATCCAACAGGCAATCCTTGGATGTACTGGACATCACAGGTAAACGATTATGAACCGCTGAATTCATATGCCATGGTGCGGCAAAGAACGCGCAACGCATGATAATATTTACCTGCAAAAACGGCAGTTTTCGGGGAATGCTGAATATTACCTACATGACTGGGCCGCAGTTCTGCGCACACACGTGCTCGCAAATTATAGTTTCTGGCAATGCATTGTTGTGTAAAACTATATTGGGGGGATTTTGTCTAGCAGCACCAATCAGGCCTTTGGATACGCTCGTTTAAGGTAGTCGTGCATCGCTGTTTGATAGTGCTCTAATTCATCGCGCACGGGTGTAAATCCATGCAAACGCTGATCGTAATCCAAAACAGATTTAGGCCACTCTATCGGTAACCCCAGTGCGTCTTCAAATGCGCGTATCCAAGCAAATGTGATTGCAAACCCACAGTCACATAACCACAAACGCGTGGTATCCAGTGGGCAGTGCCGTAGTAAAACATCAAGCGAGCTGAGATGTTTGGAAATTTCCATCCCACCTGCGATCACAGTTTTCGTGTCGCGTGTTTCATAGGCAACTTGTGGGTATATTGCGCGCACGGATGGTTCAAGTCGTGTGTCATGCAGGCGACCTTTTTCTCTTGCTTTTGCGCGTAATGGAATTGTGTCTGGTAACATGGGCACATTTGGGTACGCCTCATTCAAATATTCCGCAATAGCTTCGGAATCAGCAAGCATAAATTCATTATCTATCATTGCAGGAAGATTGCCTGAAGGAACGATCGCTTTGTATTCAGCCGATCCATATCCACCCGGAGGCGGCAGTTCCTGCCAGGCTAATCCTTTGTGGCGCATCATCACCCGCAGTTTTGCGCAGTAGGTCGCGACTGGGACCGAATAAATAGTCAGCATCTTATTTGCCCAAACTTAATGAAAAAGGGGTCAACCGCGCGTGCGATTGACCCAACTAATGGTGCATATTCTGCGCTGATTATTCAACCAGAAGCTGCCATTTGTTCCCAAGATCCTCAAAGAAACCCTGTTCTTGCTTCAGG
>CAXABH010000120.1:0-5991 GCA_963966925.1 uncultured Rhodobacterales bacterium | reverse complement strand
GCGGCCGTGGTCATCATGCGGGCGTGGTCCTCATTCAGAACGCCAAAATAAGGAAGGCCAATCGGTACACTGATGTTTGATTTACGCATTCTCTGGATATTTGTTTTTGGACTGATAGGAGGCGTAATCGCACAATTCATTGGTGTGCCGATGCCCTATATGTTGGGCGCTATTTTTGGCGCTGCCTGTTTTGTCCTTTGGTACGAAAAGGACGGTCGCCAACTTCCAAAATTAACCCGCTGGGTGCGGCTGATCTTTTTGTCGGTCATTGGCACGATGATTGGGTCGCGTTTCACACCCGAATTATTGGTTCTTCTTCCACAATTTTGGTTATCCATTGCAGCCCTTCTTCCGTTTATCCTGTTGGCACACGGGGGCGGTTACGCGATCATGCGTTTGATAGGAGGTTACCAGAAAAAAGATGCCTATTACGCCGCCCTACCCGGCGGTATTATCGACTCGGCTATATTGGCCGAAGCCGCAGGCGCAGATCTTCGGATTGTCACGGCACAACATTTCATTCGCATCATTATGGTTGTGACATCCATCCCAATCCTATTTTTCCTGATCACAGGCGAAGCTGTTGGTTCACTGGCAGGTGAAACAATGGTGCGCGCGACCCAGTATAGCGTTATTGATCTAATCCTGATCCTTGCGATCGGATTTACAGGTTTAACAATTGGGCGCCTTTTGCGCCTGCCCGTTTCGCATATGCTGGGTCCATTATTCCTCAGCCTGGCGCTGACACTGACGGGTACTGTCGAAATTCATTTCCCCAGCTGGCTAGGGGATTTGGCCCAATATATGGTGGGTTGTGGATTGGGGGCACAGTTTTCGGGGGTATCGCGCAAACTGTTGGTGCGTGGTTTGGGAATGGGTATTCTTGCAGGCACCTACATGCTGTCGTTGGCGGCAGGCTTTGCGCTAATCCTAACCCAATACCTGCCCACTGAATTTGGTGTTATGTTCGTCAGCTTTGCCGCTGGTGGCCTCGCTGGGATGAGCCTGATTGCGCTCTCTCTCAACTTTAATCCGATCGTCGTGGCGATACACCATTTGGTGCGGATCACACTGACCATCTTTTGCGGAAAGCTCTTGGAAAAATATGTCAGATGACTTGCAACCGGCACTGATCAAGGGTCTATTTTTATAACACACCGCGCGAATGTATCGCGCCACAAGGGAGAACCAAATGCCTCACCAACCCGCATCTGCAGCACTATCCCATATTCGCGTTCTTGATCTAACACGTGTGCGTTCTGGTCCCACGGCCGTGCGTCAATTGGCAGATTGGGGCGCTGACGTTATCAAAATTGAACAGCCCGAGTCACTTGAGGCTGATGGCGCGTTGGGGGCTGGTCGCAACACACCAGATTGGCAAAATCTGCAACGCAATCGGCGCAGTTTAACACTGAACCTAAAATCTGATGAGGGAAAAGAAATTTTCCTGAAACTTGTCAAAACGGCGGATGTGGTTGTGGAAAATTTTCGCCCCCATGTAAAGGACCGCTTAGGCATCGATTACGAAAGCCTAAAGGCATTGAACCCGAAAATCATCTTGGCCAGTATTTCGGGGTTTGGACAAACCGGGCCCTATGCCAAGCGTCCCGGGTTTGACCAAATCGCCCAGGGCATGGGCGGATTGATGTCTATCACGGGTGATCCAGAGGGGGGACCAATGCGCGTCGGGATCCCCATCGCGGATCTAACTGCTGGCTTATTTTGCGCATTGGGTATTATGACCGCCCTTCTTGAACGTGAAAAATCTGGTGAAGGACAATGGCTGCATACATCGCTGCTGCAATCACAGGCGTTCATGCTGGATTTCCAAGCGGCCCGTTGGTTGATGAAAGAAGAGGTTGCGCCCCAAGTCGGAAACGAACATCCAACCAGTATTCCAACCAACCGCTTTTTAACACAGGATGGCGCAGTTAACATTGCCGTGGCAGGCAATGAAACATGGCGCCGTTTATGTGATGCCTTGGGCAAACCAGACTGGTTTGAACATGCTGATTACAAAACAAATGCCGATCGGCGGGAAAATCGCGATCGCCTAAACGGTGAAATTGCGGATATCATCGCCACCAAAACCAGTGCAGAATGGGTGGACGACCTAACGGCCGCTGGCGTGCCGTGTGGACCGATTTACAAAATCGACGAAATGTTTGGTGACCCTCAGGTTCAGCATTTGGGCATTGCCCAACCTCTTCGCACTGTGCCATTTGGTGATACGCATGCCATGGGCCAGCCCGTGCAACTGACACGCACGCCATCACAGCTGGTAGGATCCCCCCCAACCCGAGGCGAACACACACAAGAGATTTTAGAAGAATTAGGGATCAACGCAGATCAGGCGGCGACCCTAAAAGACAACTCAATCGTTTAAAGTGAAAGACACCGACATGAACATCGAACTGGATCTGCCAACTGAAAAAATCAAAGGCGTCATAAATGGCGCCGCAGGACATATTATTTTTAACAACCCAGAACGCCACAATGCGGTTTCACTTGAAATGTGGGACGCCGTAGAAGTTGCGCTAAACGCATTCAAAGAAAATGATGATGTACGCATTGTGATCCTGTCTGGCGCGGGTGGTAAGGCGTTTGTTTCTGGCGCAGATATTTCCAAATTTGAAAAAGAGCGCGGATCAAAGGATGCAACGGATCATTATAATGCGCGCCTTAAGGTCGTCTATGATACCATTGAAAACTTTCCCAAACCAACGATAGCGATGATCAATGGTCACTGCATTGGCGGTGGTTTGAATTTAGCAGCCTGCACCGATATTCGCGTGGCCTCTGAAAAATCCCGTTTTGCGATGCCTGCGGCGAAATTGGCGCTTGGCTACCCATTTGATGCCATTCGCAGATTGGTGAATGCTGTCGGTGCGGCAAGTGCAAAACAGCTTATGTTCACAGCCAAATCCATTGATGCGGACACCGCATTGCGCATTGGGTTTGTACAAGAAGTGGTGTCAGAAGAAGACTTGGTTACACGTGTTGAGGCATTGTCAGACACTATTGCGGGCAATGCACCTATGACTATTCAAACCATGAAATTCATCGCAACACAGGTGGCGCAAGCAGACCCTGCAAAACGTGACTTAGCAAAATGCGATGAAATGGTCGCGGCATGCTTTGCATCCGAGGACTATATCGAAGGGCGCAAAGCATTTATGGATAAACGCAAACCTGAATTCAAAGGACGCTAAGGGATACCACTAACATGAACATGCTTTTTGATGCCCTTGTGGCCCCACTTGAAACACGCAGTGATGCGGTTTTGATCCGACCTGACAATTCAGAAGTCACAGGTGAACAGCTTTTTGCGCTGTCGGGTCAAATTGCAAATGTCTTGCGCGATGCGGGTGTGGAACCTGGTCACCGTGTTGCGATGCAGTGTGAAAAATCGGTCGAGGCATTGGCGCTTTATCTGGCATGTTTGCGTGTTGGTTCACTTTTTCTGCCGCTGAACACGGCATACATGCCCGCGGAAATGGATTATTTTGTAGGGGACGCGGAACCCACCGTTGTTGTGTCATCGATCAAGGCCGCGGATCAAATGGCGCCGATCTGTGCAAACCACAACGCCACCCTATTCACATTGGGCGAAAATTCAGATGGAACATTGATGGATGCTGCGCGCACCGCAGCAACAGCCTGTCCTGTCGCACCGCGCGGGCCCGATGATTTGGCGGTAATCCTGTATACATCTGGTACGACAGGCCGGTCCAAGGGCGCAATGTTAAGCCACAAAAATCTACTCTCTAATGCGCAAAGCCTGTCAGAGGCATGGCGTTTCACGTCACAGGATCGGTTGTTGCATGCGCTGCCAATCTTTCACGCGCATGGATTGTTTGTGGCGGTGAACGTGTCATTGAACGTCGGTGCATCGATGATCTTTTTGCCAAAATTCGACATTGATATCGTGATGGACAAAATCGGAAACGCAACCACAATGATGGGTGTTCCAACCTTTTACACGCGCATGTTGGCGGACAAACGTTGCAACCCGGACAATCTGGGTCATATGCGCTTGTTTGTGTCAGGCAGTGCGCCGCTTTTGGCGGAAACCCACCGCGAGTTTGAAGCCAAGACGCGCCAACGCATTCTGGAACGTTACGGCATGACCGAAACCACAATGAATTCGTCAAACCCCTACGATGGCGAAAGGCGCGCGGGAACGGTTGGTTTTCCGCTGCCCAACATCGAATTGCGTGTGGTTGATCCCGAAACAGGTAATGAGTTGCCAAATGGTGAAATTGGCAACCTTGAGGTGCGCGGGCCAAACGTGTTCCAGGGATATTGGCGTATGCCTGAAAAAACGGCCGAGGATTTTCGTGGCGACGGTTTTTTCATCACGGGCGACATCGCAAAGTTCGATCATGATGGGTATGTCACGATCATTGGACGATCCAAGGATTTGGTGATTTCCGGCGGTTATAACGTCTATCCCAAAGAGGTTGAATCCGAAATTGATGATTTGGACGGGGTAAATGAATCTGCCGTGATCGGCGTGCCCCATCCTGATTTTGGCGAAGCGGTCGTGGCTGTTGTGGTAACCCAGACCGGTGTATCGTTAGAGGCCGCAGAAATTATTGCACCGCTGCAGCAAAGATTGGCGAAATTTAAATGCCCAAAAACGGTTTTCTTTGTGGATGCCCTGCCGCGGAACACGATGGGTAAGGTGCAAAAAAACGAATTGCGCAAAACATATGAACGCACGTTTCAGACATAAGGCACAGGTATTTAAATGACACAAACTGCCATTCCCTATCTGTTCATGCGTGGTGGAACATCGCGCGGGCCCTATTTCAATCGCGCAGATTTGCCAGAGGATTTGGATGATTTAGCGCGTGTTTTGGTTGGGGTTGTCGGTTCGGGTCATCCCCTAAACATTGATGGCATCGGTGGTGGCAGCGCGGTTACAACCAAGGTTGCAATGTTGTCCAAATCTGACGATGACTGGGCCGATATCGATTATTTCTTTGCTCAAGTATCGGTTGAGGATGGTTTAGTCGATTTCAAACCCACTTGCGGCAATATATTGTCGGGTGTTGGGGCTGCTGCAATCGAAATGGGCCTTCATCCTGCGCAGACGGGCGAAACCGAAATCAAAATTCGTGCAGTAAATACAGGGGCACGGATTGTTACGCGCGTGCAAACAGATGGCAGCGCCCCAATTTATGACGGGGATTACGCAGTTGATGGGGTTCCAGGCACGGCAGCACCAGTTTCATTGGATTTCATGCAAGTGGCGGGATCTTCAACAGGATCATTCCTGCCCACAGGAAACATCATCGACACCATCGATGGGGTCACGGTGACCTGTATGGATGTCGCGATGCCCATGGTGATCGCGCGTGCCACTGATTTTGGACTATCGGGACATGAAACACGTGAAGAATTGGACGCAAATCGTACATTCTTTGATCGGATGGAGACCATTCGCATTCAGGCGGGCGCATTGATGGGCATGGGGGATGTTACAAAATCCGTCACACCAAAATTTGGCCTTGTCGCGCCCGCAATACAGGGGGGCACATTGGCCGTGCGCTATTTTATGCCATGGACAACCCACCCAACTGTTGCGGTGACAGGCAGTCAATGTTTGGCATCGTGCGCGTTAACGCCTGGATCGGTTGCAGATGGTTTGGTGACACCCCCCGCCAAGGGGCCACTAACCGTAACATTGGAACATCCAATGGGATTGTTGGACGTGATTATCGATTACACCATTACGGATGGTGCATTCACACATATTTCGGCAGGCCTGATGCGCACCTGTCGTAAAATCGCCAAAGGCGAGGTTTTCGTGCCGAAATCAATTTGGGACAACGTGAAATGAAAGTTGCGATTTTAGACGATTGGTTTGACACGTTACGCGGTCTTTCCTGTTTTTCCCGACTGAATGGTTTGGATGTAACGGTGTTTACCGACCATGTGGCAGAAGTGGATGCATTGGCACAACGTTTGCGCCCTTTTGATGCG
>CAXABH010000119.1:0-6001 GCA_963966925.1 uncultured Rhodobacterales bacterium | reverse complement strand
AACTACCCGATAGGGGTTTAAACATTCGTTTGGTTGATCTGCCCGTTGATCAAGAAGCACGATTGTTACGTCACAAAATTGGCGCGGCCGAAGCATTTGCACGCGAAAATCGCGTTGATACGCGCGTCTTGGGCCAAGCAGGTGCCAAAATAGGGATCGTTGCGGCAGGCAAAAATTGGCTAGACGTGCAACATGCATTATCCGTTTTGGGCGTTGATCAGGACACGGCCACTCGGCTCGGCATCACAACCTATAAAATCGTTCAAACATGGCCATTGGATAAAACCAGTTTGCGCGAATGGGCCGATGGTTTGGATTTGATCGTTGTCGTAGAAGAAAAACGGAAATTGATCGAACCACAGATCAAGGATGCTATATTTCACGATGCAAACCATTGTCGTGTTTATGGCGGTGAAAAAGGGGAATTAGGAGCCCTGTTATTCCCATCAGAAGGGGCATTAGATCCGATTGATATCGCGCAATCGCTGGGGCAAATTTTTGTCGAAGAAGGGTGTGGTGGACAAAAAATCACGGATGGATTGGCCCAAATTGCGAATGCAAAACACGCCGATAACGCCAGCGATATTGCAGCACGACTGCCATATTTTTGTGCAGGGTGCCCGCACAACTCTTCGACCAAGGTACCAGATGGGTCGCGCGCATATGCGGGCATCGGATGTCACTACATGGCCCAATGGATGGAGCGTGACACACTGGGCTATACGCATATGGGGGCTGAAGGGGCCAACTGGATAGGTGAGTCCCTGTTTTCAAAACGCGAACATGTATTTCAGAATATCGGGGATGGCACATACAATCATTCTGGCATCCAAGCGATCCGTGCAGCGGTGAGTTTGGGAACAAATATTACCTATAAAATCCTATATAATGATGCAGTCGCAATGACAGGGGGACAGGGCAATGATGGGGGATTGGACGCCCCACGTATTGCGCGCGAGCTACAGGCAATGGGCGTGAAAAAGCTGGTCGTTGTTTATGATGACAAAGAGGATCTGGACCTAACCGCCTTTCCAAGTGATATCGAAAAACACGAGCGTGCAAACCTGATGAGCGTTCAAAAACAATTGCGCGAAATCAAAGGGGTCAGCGCCATTGTTTATGTTCAAACCTGCGCCGCAGAAAAACGTCGCCGTCGCAAACGTGGCCTATTTCCGGATCCAGACAAGCGCATTTTTATTAACACAGATGTCTGCGAAGGCTGTGGTGATTGTGGGGTGCAATCAAACTGTGTGGCAATCACGCCTGTTGAAACTGAATTGGGTCGCAAACGTGCTATTGATCAATCCGCCTGTAACAAAGATTTTAGTTGTGTAAATGGCTTTTGTCCGTCGTTTGTTTCGCTGCCCGGTGCAACGCCGAAAAAGAAGGTGCGCAAAAATTTTGAATTGCCAAATCTAGACGATCCATCAATTCCGTTAATTCCAAAGGGTGAAACATTTAACATCATCGCAACCGGTGTTGGGGGAACGGGTGTTGTCACAATCGGTGCATTGTTGGCCCAAGCTGCCCAAATCGATGGCAAGGGGGCGGGCATGATGGAAATGGCGGGACTTGCGCAAAAAGGGGGCGCAGTGCATGTGCATTGTCGGATTGCGAATTCACCAGATGACATTTCCGCCATTCGCGTGGCAACTGGTGAATGTGATGCATTGATTGGTGGCGATTTGGTTGTCAGCTCGGGTGCGAAAACCATTGGTTTGACATCTACGGGTCGCACAGGTGCGGTGGTGAATGATCATGAAATTGTGACGGGTGACTTTACCAGAGATACAGAATTCAAAATCCCAAATGATCGCTTGCGCCTAACACTTGAGGCGCGCATCAAAGACAAACTGACATTGTTAGATGCAACAAAACTTGCGTCAGATTTGTTGGGAGACTCCATCTATTCCAACATGATCGTGTTCGGGGCCGCCTGGCAAATGGGTTTTATCCCACTTAGCCACGATGCATTGTACGAAGCGATTGCGCTAAACGGCGCAAAGGTTGAACAAAACCAACGCGCGTTTGAGGTTGGGCGTTGGGCCGCCGCATACCCAGCAGATGCGCAAAAAATGGTTTCTGCTGAAGTCGTGGCATTACCCGAAAAGGGGGCCGATAAAATCGCCTATCGCATGGATCATTTGCGCGCCTACCAGGGCAATCGTTTGGCCAAACGCTATCAAAAGTTTTTAGAAAAATTTTCCAATGAACGCCTTAAAGATGCAGTTGCCTTAGGCTATCACAAAGTGCTGAGTTATAAGGACGAATATGAAGTGGCGCGCCTGCATCTCAGCACCTTAGATAAGGCAAAAGAAACCTTTGATAATGTGGAAAAGATATCATTTCATTTAGCGCCCCCAATGCTCGGTGGTTTAGATTCGAATGGTCGCCCCAAAAAGCGTCAATTTGGTCCTTGGATGCTGCGTATCTTTGGTGTGTTGTCCCGACTTAAAGCAGTGCGTGGTACACCGTTTGACCCGTTTGGTTACACCGATGAACGCCGCATGGAACGCGGTCTGATAAAGCAATTTGAGAGTGATTTCAAAACATTACCATCCGCAGTTGATGAAAAAAATGTGGACCTTCTTGTTGAACTTGCACTTTTGCCATTATCCATTCGTGGATTTGGCCCTGTAAAAGAGGCGAATAAGGAAAAGGCGCAAAAGCGGCGCGCGCAAATCCTTGACGAATTAAAGCACTCAAAATCAGAATTGCAGCATGCGGCGGAATAGGAAAGTTAAACTGGAAAGTTAAAATAGGTTTCTGTATAACCTGCGCGAAATAATTGAGCGCACCGACATGCCGAGCCAACGACACATTGCACGTGATATTAGCTATGCCCATTCTGCACAGACACGGGGCGGACGTGTGTTGATCAAGTTGATGGAAAATGCAACGGGGCGGGTTGGTCTGATAAAACGGGCACGTGGATACGAAGACGACGTCACAAACGGCAACGATTTTTGGCAAGTCATGGTCCAGCGTTATGGGCTGCATTTGGATATTGTCGGCGGCAGTTTAAAAAATATCCCGCACAACAAACCGCTGATCATCATTGCAAACCATCCTTATGGGATTTTAGATGGTCTGATGCTGGGCCATATCTTGGCACAAACGCGGGGTGATTTCCGTATTTTGGCCAATCATGTGTTCCGCAAGGCAGCAGATTTAAATCGTGTCATCCTTCCTATTTCGTTTGACGAAACCAAAGAGTCGGTCAAACTGAATTTAGAAACACGCAAAGTTGCATTGGATTATCTTCATAATGGCGGTGCGATTGGCATTTTCCCAGGGGGCACTGTTTCGACTGCACGCAAACCGTTCGCACATCCTATGGATCCTGCTTGGCGGTCTTTTACTGCGCGTTTGATTGCGAAATCTGGTGCCACAGTTGTCCCACTGTTTTTTGATGGGGCGAATTCCAGCCTGTTTCAATACGCAAGCCGACTTCACTACACCTTGCGGATGGGGCTATTGATCAAAGAGTTTCGCGCACGCGTTGGAACGCCCGTGCGCGTTGTCGTTGGTGACCCTATAGATCCAAATGAAATCAAGGCGCGTGAAAAAGACGCGCGTGCGCTTATGGATTATCTGCGACAATCTACGTATAAGCTATCACCAACACCGTTGAAGTCATTGGATTATGGCTTTGAATTTGAAGAAAAACATAAATCATAGAAAGTAATGCCATATGGCCGTTGGTATATTTGATAGTGGTCTGGGTGGTCTGACTGTACACAATGCTGTGTCCGCCCGTTTACCGGATGTTCCCTTTGTTTATTTTGGTGACAGCGCGCATGCGCCTTATGGCGTTCGTAATGCCGATGATGTGTATCGTTTAACAACACGTGCCGTTGAACGTCTGTGGGACGAAGGGTGTGATTTGGTCATACTGGCCTGTAATACCGCGTCGGCGGCAGCGCTGCGTCGTATGCAAGAAAGTTGGATACCAACCGATAAGCGTGTGTTGGGTGTCTTCGTTCCATTGATCGAGGCGCTAACAGAACGCCACTGGGGTGATAATTCCCCACCGCGCGAAGTCGGCGTTCAAAATGTAGCGTTATTTGCAACCCCCGCAACAGTTGCCAGCCGTGCATTTCAACGTGAATTGGCGTTTCGCGCCATCGGTGTTGATGTAGAAGCGCAGGCTTGTGGTGGGGTCGTGGATGCAATCGAGGATGGCGATTTTATATTGGCAGAGGCGATGGTGCGATCGCATGTAGATGCGTTGAAACGAAAAATGCCAACGCCAGATGCTGCAATTTTAGGCTGTACACACTATCCATTGATGGCGGAAACATTTGCCCAAGCCTTGGGTGAGGGTGTCAAAGTATATTCCCAAGCGAATATTGTTGCAGAAAGTTTGGCTGATTATTTGGAACGGCATCCAAAAATGATTGGCACAGGACAAGAAAGTAAGTATTTGACCACGGGTGATCCGCAAACGGTTTCGTCACGGGCCACACAGTTTTTGAAACGCGAGATTAAATTTATCTCAGCTTAAATTCTAGGAGAAGACACATGAATAAGCAAATCGCTGTCCTTGGTGCATCTGGGTACACGGGCGCTGAGCTTGTTCGATTGGTGCATGCTCATCCGAATATGGACATTACGGCGCTTGCGGCAGATCGTAAGGCAGGACAGTCCATGGCATCGGTGTTTCCACATTTGGGACATCTTGATCTTCCTGATTTGGTCAAGATCGAAGATATTGATTATTCCAAAATCGACTTGGTGTTTTGTGGATTGCCTCATGGTGTTGCCCATGATTTTGTTCGCACGGTTCCCGATCACGTTAAAATCGTCGATCTATCCCCTGATTTCCGTCTTGAGGACGGCACAGCCTATGAAAAGTGGTACGGTGGAGCGCATAAGGCGCTGGATCTACAAGCGAGCGCGGTACTGGGACTTCCAGAGGTGTACCGCGAAAACATTAAATCTGCACGGATCGCTGCAAACACCGGATGTTTTGTTGCCACATCTTTATTGCCATTAATCCCCGCTCTTAAGGGGGGTGTTATTGAAAGTGATCCCATCATCATTGATGCGAAATCTGGCGTATCAGGGGCAGGGCGCGGATTAAAGGAACCGATGCTTTATTCAGAAGCAAACGAAGGTTTCAAATCCTATGGGGTTGCGCATCACCGTCATATGGGGGAGTTGGATCAAGAACTATCAAAGGCGGCGGGCCAAGAGGTCTGCGCAACATTCACACCACATTTGGTTCCCATGACACGTGGCATGCAGGCGACAATTTATGCTAAAGGGGACGCAGATGTCGTTCGCGCGCATTTAGCGCATTATTACGCTGACGAACCCTTTGTGCATGTATTGGCTGAGGGTGAGGTGCCACAAACACAACATGTAAAAGGGTCCAACCTGTGTCGTATATCAGTTTTTGCTGATCGTCAGGCGGGCCGAGTGATTATTTTGTCCGTCCTTGATAACCTGATGAAGGGTGCCTCTGGTCAGGCGCTTCAAAACGCAAATATTATGTTGGGCCTCCCTGAAACCGCTGGTTTGGGTATGGTTCCCGTGTTCCCGTGAGGTGGAAATGAGATCACTGAAAAAAACACGACGTATTCAAATTATCGTTCTCGCCTTTGTTTCGCTGGCGATTGCAACGGGTTTGATTGGTTATGCTATGCGGGACGGGATCAATTTCTTTCGCTCGCCCTCTCAGGTGATTGCAGAGCCACCCAGCCCAAGCGAAGTGTTTCGTATTGGTGGCCTTGTTGCCCAAGGCAGTATTGTGCGCGGCCAAGGCAAAGAGGTGCAATTTTCTGTCACGGATGGGCGCGCAACGATTCCTGTGACCTTCACAGGAATTTTGCCTGATCTATTCGAAGAAAATCAGGGCATGGTTGGGACTGGCAGTTATGTGAACGGCGTGTTTCAGGCGACTGAAATTCTGGCGAAACACGATGAAACTTACATGCCAAAAGAAGTCATCGACGCCCTGAAAGAGCAAGGCACATATGTCGAACCCAACAGCTAG
>CAXABH010000118.1:0-6063 GCA_963966925.1 uncultured Rhodobacterales bacterium | reverse complement strand
TGCATGTTTCTCCATTTCAAAAAATATCCGGCGAATACACTTTCAACATGGAGCTAACGAAGGAAAGGTTCATGATGCGGATTGACTATCGTGATGAGCAACAAGGCGTGTTGGCCACCATGAATGGCACAATCACTGATGCCAGTGACGTCAAACTGGCGTATGCCGCCATTCGGCGACCTTTTGGATCATTACGTGTCTTAACCCTTATACATTGGCAGGCTATCAAATTATGGTTTAAAGGAGCGCCATTTTTAGGGCGCCAAAATCCACCTTCGACACTGGTATCAAAACCAGATGCGTAAATTCACGAATAAATCAATCTGGCTAATCGGCGCAAGCGAAGGATTGGGGCGTGAGGTTGCAAAGCTCTTAAATGATGAAGGTGCACAACTTTACCTCAGTGCACGCAATGAAACATCATTGCACCAGATGTGTCGTGAAATGAACAACGCGACCGCACTTCCATTAGATGTCACAAATGCCGAAAGTTTGCATTCGGCATTCTGTCAAATCGGTTCGTTGGACGTTCTGATATACAACGCAGGCGCATATGATCCGATGGCTAGCCAAGATTGGAACACCGAAAAAGTGCTGCGCATGATTGATGTTAATTTTAACGGATGTGTACGCGCCATCGGAGAGGTCCTGCCGAACATGCTATCCAATGGATCGGGACAAATCGTTTTGATTGGATCACTTTCGGCTTATGGCGGGCTGCCCAAGGCAGTTGGTTATGGAGCCAGCAAAGCAGCACTGGCCAGCCTAGCTGAAACCATGCGGCACGATCTGCATAACACGGGTATTGACGTGCAGTTGATCAATCCGGGTTTTATAAAAACGCGATTGACCGCGAAGAACAATTTCAAAATGCCACAACTACTGACAGCGACCAAAGCGGCTGAACACGTCATCAAAGGCATGCGAAAGAATAATTTTCGCTATGATTTTCCCTGGCCCTTTTCGCGCATTATAAAATTATTCACGAATTTACCTGATTTCATCAGGTTTCGTTTCTAATGCTCGCAATAAGGCACACCACACACGGGATGAATCGACCCCTTACAGCTACTTTAGCGCCCTGTGTGACACTTAAAATAGCTGGTTGGTACGCCTAGTATTCTTATCCTTCTGGCATAGAGTCTTTGAATGCGTCCTTCGCCTGCATTGTTTTTTGCCACGCGGCCATTTTGGGATGGCGCGCCTGCCAATCACGATCACCATGACGAAAATCGATGTAGTCCAAGGCGCACGCAACCGAGATCTGTCCTGCATTCATCGGACCCTGTAATTCGGCATAGGTGCCAGTTTCCAGTGATGCGATGGCGTGTTCAACTTTGGACCATTGCGATTCTATCCAACTGGGCGATTGTTCGTTCTCTGGGCGCAATCGCTTTTCATAAGAAATTGATACACCTGCATCCATAATGCCATCGCCCAATGCCTCAAGTGTCAAAATTTTCCATATATTATCAGCGGGATACATTCCCAACTCAGCAAGGTTATCCAAATAACGACAAATAACCCGACTATCAAACAATGTTGAACCATCGTCCAAAATCATAGCAGGAATTTTACCTAACGGGTTTGCCGAACGCGCATCATCCGCGACATTCAATGCCGTTGTTGCAACGGGTGTAAACGTAATTTTGTCCGTTAAATTTCCTAACTGTGCGTAAACTGCAACCTTGCGCACAAATGGGGATGCTGGTGAATAAATAAGTTTCATAATGCTCTCCGCTGTTTTGGGCGATGTTAGTTCAAATTGACACAATTAAAAGATTTATTGTGGTGGATCTTTCATCAATTTCGCAAGCGCTGGAACATGTTCCGCAACGGCAGCTGCCGCATCTAATCGCGCTTGTTCTGGTTTATTTTGGCCCAGTTTCCATGTGCTATGCAGTTCAGAAATTTCAAACCTAAAAGGTATGATTTGACGCATCATTTTAATTTTGATTTCGTCCGTCATTTTTTCCATCGTCCAAATTGGTTTGGGATGCAATTGTGATTCAAATTGATTTGATAGACGGGCTAGTAGCGGTTCTAACGCGTCTTGATTCAATCTTATCAATTGTCCTGTTAAATGAACGGCCACGTAGTTCCATGTTGGCACCTGGTCATCTATTCCATACCAATCAGGCGATATATATCCATCCACACCATTTACAATTAAGGTGGTGGGCACAGCGGCACCAACATCGACACGTGCCATCGGATTGGATCGGACCAAGTGCAACTCAATGAATGACCTGCACGTTGATAGCAAAAACGGTACATGTGAAATTGCGGGTAATTCATCAGCCGACTGAACAAGAGTTCCAAAATTGGTTTGCAATACCAAATCCAAGCTATGTGTATCAGATGTGTTTCTAAAACTTTGGTTTGGGTGCATGCGAACCCTTTATGATTGATGCGGGAAATATGTTGGCATATCTCCATTCACCCATTTTGGGTACTTGCCCATGATGTCCGCAAACTGGTGTGACTCTTTAAATTTCTGTAACCACATCTTGGTTTTTTCCCAAGGCTGCGCAGAAAACCACTCTAAATCCACATGCGCAAATTGACGGACAAACGGTAGTATTGCAATATCAGCCAGTTTTGGAGCGTTTCCAAAAAGATTGTCATCCAATCGTTGTTCTATTGCGCGAATGAAATCGGACGCCGCTTCACGATTTTCAATGGGGTCGATATCGGGATATCTGTTTGGATATTTGTATCGATCTAGTGATTGTTTAAACGGACCATCACACGTCGACATAAGTGAATACCCCTCGGTCGGCATCTGCATTAAAGTCTCAGGATCGTTTTTCCCCAAGGCCCAGGCCATGATATGTAAACTTTCATCAATAACGCGTTCGTTTATCTTTAGGCAGGGCACAGTGGCTGTGGGCGATGTTTCCAAAAACTCAGGCGCTTTATCACGTAAAATAATCTCGCGCAGCTCAACCTGAATTCCACTGCTCGCAATCGCAAGGCGCGCGCGCATTGCATAGGGGCATCTGCGAAAGCTGTATAAAATAGGATGTGTCATGTCGTTACCGGAACTGCAAACAGCTTGCCATTTGCGACATCTGTAATCTGGGCCGTGATAATTTCGCTTTCCGCTTGCGCAGTATCAAAACATACTTCTGTAAACTGCTTGGTTCGCCCCAAGTTAGGGTTTTCCATCAGCACCTCATGAAGCGTGCCCACCTGATCACGTAAATGTATTTGAACTTTTTCATCGCCTTTTTGACGCAATATGGCGGCGCGTTCCTTGATCAATCTGCCATCAACGGCAGGCATACGCGCTGCAGGCGTCCCCTGACGTGCGGAATAAGGGAAAACGTGTAGCCAAGTTAAATTACATTCATCAACTAACTTCACTGAATTTTGGAAATGGGTTTCGGTTTCGGTTGGAAACCCAGCAATAATATCCGCACCAAAAACCATGTCAGGGCGCAATTTGCGCGCCTCTTCGCAGAACTTGATTGCATCATCACGCAGATGCCGACGCTTCATACGTTTTAGAATCAGGTCATCGCCATGTTGTAAACTTAGATGCAGATGCGGCATCAAACGTGGTTCCGTTGCGATTGCGTGCATAAGGTTTTCATCCACCTCGATCGAGTCAATCGAACTGATCCGAAGCCTGTTTAAATCAGGAACCAATTTGAGAATACGCATAACCAGATCGCCCAACTTTGGGGTTGCCGGCAGATCGGCACCCCAACTGGTCAAATCAACACCTGTAAGAACAACTTCGTTATATCCAGTGTCCACAAGTCGTTTGATCTGATCAACCACGACACCTGCTGGAACCGAACGCGAATTTCCCCTGCCATAGGGAATGATACAAAACGTGCACCGATGGTCACAACCATTTTGAACTTGAACATACGCGCGGCTGCGCGTACCAAAACCATCAATCAAATGTTCCGCTGTTTCGGTAACCGACATGATGTCGTCAACCTGAACACGTTCTGTTTCACCGATAAATCCACTGGACAAACTATGCCATGTATCTGCTGAAAGCTTTTCTGTATTTCCGATGACTGCGCTGACCTCTGCCATTGCTGAAAAGCTATCGGGGTCGATTTGAGCAGCACAACCAGTGACAATAATTTCCTTGTCAGGAAATTGTCGTTTTTGTTTTCTAATTTCTTGTTTTGATTTGCGGACAGCTTCGGCTGTCACGGCACATGTATTGATAACATAAATATTTTCCACACCCGCATTTTGCGCCAACGCTTTCATCGCCTCTGTTTCATAGGCATTCAAACGGCACCCAAGCGTTGTGAAAATTGGCGCATTACTCATCATAGGCCTGCCAAAAAATCTGTTGTAAACAAACCATCAAAGACATGTGCAGTCGGACCTGCCATCCAAACGCCGTCCTCGCGCCAATCGACCATTATTTGTCCCCCATCTAGATCAATTGTGACGGCACGACCTGTCAGGCCACGGCGCGCAGCAGCAACAGCGGTTGCGCAAGATGAGGACCCAGACGCAAGCGTCACGCCAACACCGCGCTCCCATACGCGCATGCGAAGGTGATCGGGCGCGATAAGGGATGCAAATTGAACATTTGTCCGTTCTGGAAACAGCGCGTGATGTTCAATTTCGGAACCTCGGATCTCTAGATTGATCTGCTCTGCATCATCAACAAAGAATGTGCAATGTGGGTTCCCCATTCCCGTGGCTGTCGGGGCGCCATCAATTGGCAAAGACAGCGTATCACATTCATGTGATAACGGAATCTCAGTCCATTCAAACAAGGGATGTCCCATATTTACCGCTGTGATCCCGTCACCTTGATCCATCGCATGCAAAATGCCGCGGTCCGTTTTCAGAACAAGCGCGGATTTACCAGTGTCCATCATCAGAAATCTGGCGATGCAACGTGTCGCATTTCCACAGGCTGCGGATTTTGAACCATCAGAATTATAAAAAACCAAATATGCGTCAACATCACTAGGTAGAATCACAGCCAGCTGATCAAAGCCCACGCCACGGTTCCGGTCCGCAACCGCACTGATAACGGAATCGGATAATGCGATTCTAGTATCACGTCCATCCACGACAACAAAATCGTTGCCGAGCCCGTGCATCTTCATAAATGGAAGGCGAAATTTAGATTCAACTGACATAGGCACGCATATACGTACCAAATCGCCCTGAATCCAGAGATAACAACAATTAATTCACTTTCGGGGTTGACCCTACGCCGAGTTCTTCTTATGCACCGCGCCAGTGGGCCGTTAGCTCAGTTGGTAGAGCAACTGACTTTTAATCAGTGGGTCACAGGTTCGAATCCTGTACGGCTCACCACTATCATCAGATATTGTCTAAATATCGTCGCCGTTTTATTGGCGCTGATCCAATGCGTGCATCCATGCGTACTACACTACAAAGGAATGCGCAGTGGGATGACACATGTTTGGGAAACGCATATCAATAGTGTTTGTGATTGCATCGCTGGTTCTGGGCCATGTTGCCGTGGCCGATAGTTTATCGTCATCAGGAACTTGGGTCTATTTTGCGGATACTGTCATGGGCGGAAAATCACAAGGCGCTGCAGAGCGGCTTGGCATTGATGGACGTGATGCGATAAAGCTAACAGGCAGTGTTACTACGGCAAATAATGGTGGCTTTGTTCAGGTCAGGCGCGACGTTAACACTGGGCAAGCAGCTGATTTCGATGGTATTTCCTTTGAAACTAAGGGGAATGGAGAAACTTATTATATCCACATAAGAAATGGATCCTCGCGCCTGCCATGGCAATATTATTCAGCCAGCTTTATTACGTCTGACACATGGAAAACCGTAGAAATTCCATTTTCTAATTTCGAACGCTCTGGATCGTTCATGTCAAAATCACTTAAGAAAACTACAATCAATTCACTGGGTGTAAGACGTTACATCACCCCAAGTAGTAGAAGTTCCATCAATAGCGTCACCTTGAGTGAATGATTGCGAGAATGAGAATGAGCCGCCTGTACAAGTTGTTGTGCCACTTGAGGTTGAACATCCTTGACTTTGTGTTACTGCTATTGTTCCTGGTGATGCAACACCTTTGTC
>CAXABH010000117.1:0-6083 GCA_963966925.1 uncultured Rhodobacterales bacterium | reverse complement strand
AACGCCTGCGTGCATTGGTGGCCGAGAAAAAGGCCGAAGTCGCAGAAATGAACGCGCGCGCCAAGCAATTGGATGAGGCGTTGACAGACGCATTGGCCCGCCTGCCCAACCTGCCCCATGACGATATTCCCGATGGCGCGGATGAGGCGGATAATGTGGAAATCCACCGCTGGGGAACGCCGCCTGAAATTGCGGGCGCCAAGGAACACTATGACCTGCCCGCCGCACGCGGTTTGGATTTTGAAACGGCGGCGAAACTCTCTGGTTCGCGCTTTGTCGTTTTGCGCGGCGCGATGGCGCGGCTTCACCGTGCCTTGGCGCAATTCATGTTGGATACGCATGTCAATGAACATGGGCTAAGCGAAACAATGACGCCCGTTTTGGTGCGTGATGAGGCGATGTTTGGCACAGGACAATTGCCAAAATTCACCGAAGACAGCTATCAAACGACAAACGGGTGGTGGTTGATCCCAACATCCGAAGTAACTCTAACAAACACTGTCGCAGGCGATGTTTTGGAACAGGCAGATTTGCCCATCCGCATGACCGCGCATACCCAATGTTTCCGTTCCGAGGCAGGATCAGCAGGCCGCGATACCGCGGGCATGTTGCGTCAGCACCAGTTTGAAAAGGTGGAAATGGTCAGCATCACGCACCCCGATCAGTCCCGTGCTGAATTGGATCGTATGACAGGCTGCGCGCAGGCCATTTTGGAAAAATTGGGGCTGCCCTATCGTACGGTTGTCCTATGCACGGGTGATATGGGCGCAGGCGCACGGCGCACACACGATATCGAGGTGTGGTTGCCCGGCCAAAACACCTACCGTGAAATATCATCCGTATCCGTCTGCGGCGATTTTCAGGCCCGCCGTATGAACGCACGGTTCAAACCAGAGGCAGGCGGCAAACCTGAATTTGTGCATACCTTAAACGGATCAGGCTTGGCCGTGGGGCGTTGTCTGATTGCGGTTTTGGAAAACTGTCAGCAGTCTGATGGATCCGTCGCGTTGCCGTCCGTTTTGCACGGCTATCTAGGTGGCAAAACACAGATCACAGCAGATGGTGAATTGGCCTAAGGTTTATTGGTCGGCCTTCCAATCGATAAATTGGCAAGCGCCGACCAAAGCGATCACACAATAGGTATTCCTTGGCAAAAACGGGCAGCGCTTTGTGCGCCACCTAAGGTTGGCTTGTGACGAATACTGATCATCACATGAACTGGGTGATTTAAAACCTATGGGTTTCGCACCAAACCACCACATGATTGGTTCATTGCCGCGATAATGCTAAGTCGACCGCTTGCCTTCCAAATGCTTGCGCAGGCGTGACGGGGCTGCCTTTTTCTTATCCTTATAGGGGTTTTTGTCCCCCTGCCCGCGCATGGTTAGGCGGATGGGTGTTCCAGGCAAATCAAAGCTGTCGCGCAATCCATTCACCAAATAACGGCTATAGCTTTCGGGCAGTTTATCAGGGCGTGAACACATCACCACAAATCCAGGTGGGCGTGATTTGGCCTGTGTCATATAGCGCAATTTGATACGGCGCCCTGCAGGTGCGGGGGGTGGGTGCATTTCGACCATACCCGCCAGCCAACGGTTCAATTGCGCTGTTGGTATACGGCGGTTCCAGATTTCATGCGCCCGCATAATCGCCGCCTGCAAACGATCTAAACCGCGCCCTGTGCGCGCTGACACTGTGATCAGTGGTGCGCCGCGCAATTGTGGCAATAGGCGTTCAAAGGATTCTTTTAGATCGCGCAGTTTTTCCTGCTTTTCATCTTCTATATCCCATTTATTCACGGCAACGACAACGGCGCGCCCCTCTCGTGCAGCCAAATCAGCGATGCGCAAATCCTGCGTTTCAAAGGGGATTGCCGCATCCAGCAGCACAACAACCACTTCGGCAAATTTCACCGCGCGCAATCCATCAGATACTGACAGTTTTTCAACCTTGTCCTGCACCTTGGCCTTTTTGCGCATACCCGCAGTATCAAAGATACGCATGGGCACGCCGCCCCAATCCATTTTTAAGGAAATCGCATCACGCGTGATCCCAGCCTCGGGTCCCGTCAACAAACGATCTTCCCCAAGGATTTTGTTAATCAGGGTGGATTTCCCCGCATTGGGGCGCCCAACCACGGCAACCTGCAGGGGTTTGGCGTTTGTTGGCATTTGATATTCATATTCATCATCTTCGGAAATTTCACCGATGATGTCGATTTCTGCTTCGGCGGCTTCGGCCTCGGCGCGCATTTGGAATTCATCGGCGATCGGCATCAAGGCGGCCAGTAAATCCCCCATACCTTCGCCATGTTCGGCAGATACCCGCAAAGGTTCCCCAAGGCCAAGGTTCCACGCCTCAATCACGCCTGCATCTGCGGCTGCACCTTCGCCTTTGTTTGCGGCCAAAAATACGTGCTTGGCCCGTTTACGCAGAATATCTGCGAAAATTTCATCGACTGGTGTCACGCCAACACGGGCGTCAATCATAAACAGACAGATATCCGCCATATCAACCGCGCGTTCGGTTAAGCGACGCATGCGTCCCTGCAAACTGTCGTCGGTTGCATCCTCAAGCCCAGCGGTATCAATGACAGTGAACCGCAGATCCCCAAGGCGCGCTTCGCCTTCGCGCAGATCACGGGTTACACCTGGCTGGTCATCAACCAGTGCCAACCGTTTGCCGACAAGACGGTTAAATAGGGTGGATTTGCCCACATTTGGACGGCCTACGATGGCCAAAGAAAAGCTCATGATCAGAACCTAAAGTCAATTGAGAGCCCCGCATACACCACTTTTCCATCAACGGAAAGCGTGCAATTGACCATCCCCTGAAACAAGATAAAGCACCCCACCCGCAATGACAGGATGTGTGGTGGCCCCACCTGGCACAGGTGTCTGGGCAATGAGTGCCCCATTCGTTGGATCAAACTCGCGCAACAGACCATCGTTTGAGGCAACTAAAATGCGCCCACCCGCCAGCACAGGGCCATAATGCGCGACGATTTCGGCACTACGCCGTGGACTGATTTTACGGAAATTGGGTAAATCGACGCCCCACACCGTTTCCCCATTTGACGCATCAACGCGGATCAATTGGTTCAGATCGTTAAGGGCGAAAATTGCATTACCCGCAGGCCATAGTTGACCGCGCACACCCTGATTATTTGTCCAAATGCGTTCCCCATCACCCAACGACATGGCAACCATGCGCCCCGATGCACCTGCCGCATAAACGCGTGACCCTGCGATCACGGGGCTGGCGCCCAGATCAACGACTGCGCCTTCTGCGCGTCCTGCGCGCGCGCCTTTTAGGGATGAGTTCCAATACACCAAACCGCCCTTGCGGAATACGGCCTGCGCCTCGCCAGAGCCGAAGCCAAATAAGGCGAATTTATCCGATACCGCAGGTGCAATTGATCCCATACGGTTGTTAACATCATCCACACCGTCAATTTGCCAACGCACGCGGCCAGTGTCCGCCTCAATCGCCCATGCAGTGCGATCCGAGCTAATGACATAAACCAACCCATCATAATAGGTCGGGCGCGTGTTTCCGGCACCGCGCAGGGATTGAGACCAGCGGATCGCGCCATTGGTTGGGTTAATCGCATGCAAAACCCCATAGGACGTGGTCACAAATAATGTTCCATCCCCATAGGCCAGTCCTGCGCCTGCTGCCTCGCCTTTGCCCTCACCCTGTGGTGTTAGATCAATGGACCAAAGCGCCGCACCAGTTGTAGCATGCGCGCTAAGACGCGCTTCGGCATCAACGGCAAAAATGCGCCCATCGGCAACCACAGGATCGGCAGTGATCCGTGTGCGTTTGCCATCGCCCACGCCAATTGGCGCGCTCCATATCAGTTGTGGAGCAGATCCAAGCGTTGGATGGGAGGTACGGGTGCGTTGGGTTCCGTGTCCTTGGGTCCAATTTTCATTGCTGCTCATGCTGGGCGCACGAAACGCCACGGATTTATTTATGATCTCTGTACGCGCTGGCGCATCCTGGATCAGGGTATCAACGGCTTCCCGTTTGCCAGGGATGATCGGCTGTGGCTGTTCGCACCCAGCAAGAGTAATGGCACAAACTGTCAATGTGGCGACGACACGAAACATCATTCCCCTGTTCCTTATTCCTGGGGTTTTATTGACCGTTTGGATCCTGCCCCAAAGCGATCATCAACTGTCCTGCCCGCTGACGCAAGCCTTGAGTGAGTTCTGCATCCTCTAGGATCATGGACAGGCGGTTTACTGCCGCATCACTGTCACCCGCGGCCAAATCGATCAGCGCCAGTTGTTCCTCGGCCAGCAAACGCAGTGCATTGCCGGGCGTCGCCAGTTGTTCGAACCCCATGCGGCGATCGTTAGTTTCAATACCACTCTCAGCAACTGTTAGACGTTTGAAAATCAGGATATCACGATACATCTGATCCAGATCACCGTTCACCGCTGCGGACTCTAATTTGGCTGCGGCCCCTGCACCGTCATTGTCTGATGCCATTTCCGCCGCCTGCAACATTGCAATCATCGCACCTGCCGATGCATTTGGGGCGGTAATTGTGTCCAATTGCGCGACACGTGCAGATGGGTCATTTTCCTGCAACGCTTCTAACACCGACGATCCAAATGTTTCCGAGGCTGTTTTTTCAACGGCGCGCGCGTATTCACGGTACCCTGTTCCCCCGACGACGATCACAACCAAAGCAACGCCAATCCAGCCGTATTTACGAAAGGTTTTGAATAATTTTTCGCGGCGGATTTCTTCGCTGACTTCATCGATAAAGCTATCTGTATCGCTCACGGCGGACCTCACATCTTATGTTTCAGGTTTTGTAGACCCAACTGATTAGGAATCCAAGAGCAAGATTGCGTTGCTGCATGTGCAAAAAAATGTTTCCTATTCACTAATCTAAACTGGTGGGTTTAGCGTATATCTGCTATGTGGCGGCTAAAAAGGGCTGGTAGATGCCCGTTTGCCAATTCGTTGGAAGGAAGATTATGCGTTTTATGTCCTTAATCACTGCGTTTATTGTGGTTGCAGTTTTATATTTAATTGTCTTTGAACGGGACGCGGTTCGTCAAGTTGCAGGCGGAGCATCCCCAACAATTTTGTGGAGCGCATCCAAGGATACGCCATTGGTAAATGACGCGGTGGTCGAAGAAGAAACGCCACAAACAGAAGTTGCTTCGCAAGCCCCCTCAGAAACCTCAACCGCACCCCAGTTGATCAAAGTGGTCGCCATCAGATCAACCGCGCGTGAAATCGACAGCGCAGTTGTGTTGCGTGGCCAAACCGAGGCCGCCCGCAGCGTGGTGTTGCGATCAGAGACATCAGGACAGGTTGTAAATGAACCCCTACGCAAGGGCCACATGGTGGCCGCGGGCGAAACCCTATGTGAATTGGACCCCGGAACACGTGAAGCGAATTTGGCTGATACGATCGCCCGCCTAAAAGAGGCAGAGGCCCGCGTTCCTGAAACCCAAGCCCGCCAAGACGAAGCGAAAGCCCGCCTTGAAGAGGCTAAAATAAATTATAACGCCGCAGATAAACTGGCACAGGGCGGATTTGCATCAGAAACCCGCGTTGCATCAACTCAGGCGGCCGTGCGTTCCGCAGAAGCCACAGTGGAAAGCGCAAAAGCAGGATTTGATGCCACCAGTTCGCGCATTCAGTCGGCCGAAGCTGCCGTTGCAGCCGCACAAAAAGAAATTGAGCGCCTGACAATCAAAGCAACCTTCGGTGGCCTATTGGAAAGCGATACAGCGGAAATCGGTAGCCTGCTACAACCGGGTTCTGCCTGTGCCACGGTGATTCAGTTGGACCCAATTAAAATCGTTGGTTTTGTGCCTGAAACTGAGCGTGACCGCGTCACAGTTGGGGCACGCGCTGGTGCGCGCCTATTGGATGGAACCGAGGTAACAGGCAACGTAACATTCCTGTCGCGTTCGGCAGATAAATTAACGCGCACATTCCGCGTGGAATTGGAAATTCCAAACCCCGATATGGCCATCGCCGATGGTCAAACAGCCGAGATTCTAATCGCGTCTGATGGAAAGCTGGCGCATCTGATCACACAGTCGTCA
>CAXABH010000116.1:0-6084 GCA_963966925.1 uncultured Rhodobacterales bacterium | reverse complement strand
TCATTTTCATCGTCCAAACCAAGATCAACACCGCGCAGTGTGAAGGCAACCTGCTTACCATTTTCCATATCGCGCTGCTTTTTGCAGATGGCCGCACGAAAGCTGCCCTCGTCATTAACTTGTATCTCAGTGTCCACAGCTGCTCTTAGTGAGCTATGGCCGCGTGACCCCTTACTCTTATCCTTACCTGAATGGTGAATGATCATCACATGGCAATTGTATTGCGCCTTAAGGGCGAAAATGTTTTGGATATACTGCCCCATATCAGCGCTATCGTTTTCTGATCCGCCACCCATTGACATTGCCAAGGTATCGACGACGATCAGCGAAAAATCCAAATCTGGCAATGCTGCAGATATTGCATCAACGTCTTTGTCACCGTGTAAATCGACTGGAGTTGGCAGTAAAAGAAAGTGGTCTGCCATACCTGCGTCGTATAGATCGCTTTTGGCGTTTCTAATTGCCTCTATGCGCGGACCATAGCTCTTCACGCCGCCTTCGCAGGCCAAATACAGAACCTTTCCTTTTCTGACGTTATGACCCATCCATGGCTGCCCAGAGGCCACGTGCGCGCTCATATCGAGGCCAAAGAAGGATTTACCGCAATTACTGTCACCGTAAACCACGGAAACGGCCTCTGAGCCTAGCCAGCCTTTGACTAAGTAATCAGCCTTGCGATCAAAATGCACGTCGCTAGCGTAAAGCGCCGCGCTGCGTAGTTGGGCTACGCGCGGGTCTTCCAATGGAATGGCATTCTCCCAAGTCATCATGTTGACCCTACCAATCCAACGATCAGCTCATCATTCCAATCACGATCCTTTGGCGGGATCATCGTATTTGCATTCCAGCCTTGAAGTGATGCGTGTTCACCTAATTCATACGCGGCAGTAATACCTGTTTTATCGCCGTCTGCGAAAATCATCAGCTGACCGCGATCTTCAGGCAGCTTTAGTTTGCTCATGCCTGTTGCTGAAAGCGCAGCAAAATAGCGTGCGCGGTGATCACCGCTCATAATGCGCACGGAGAGAGCGTTTTCTATGCCTTCAGCAATTGCAGTGACATCGCCATCGCCTCCGACATAAACAGAGCCTCCACCACAGGTGCCAAGCATCTTTTTACCTAACTTCTTGCCTGCATCTGTAAGGAATGTACGGTGTATCCCGACGATTTTCCCTTCGCGGCGTACTGCGCAAACAAGTGTTGGACGCCCTGCGTGGTTCACAGCTGATCTGTGATGCCGTCCTCATCGTATATAAAGAATATAACGATAAGGTGGCAACGTTGACACAACAAACACTGCATAGAAAAACGCTTATGGCCGTTGGTTTATTCGGGGTGATGCTTGGGGCTGTTGGGTTGCCTATATACTTGCATGCTCCGAAATATTTCTCGGATACTTATGGCGTTTCGTTAGTTTCATTGGGCGCTATTATGTCTGTCTTGCGCCTTTTAGACTTTGCCCAAGATCCGTTATTAGGGCGTTTATCTGCAATAGGGCTTATTTCGCACCGCGCACTGTCTTTAATCGCTGGAATATGCATTGCGGCTGGCGCGGCGGGGTTGTTTATTGTGACGGCACCATTTGCTGCAACGCTTTGGTTTGCTTTATCACTGATCCTATTGTTTTCTGGCTATAGTTTGTGTGTAATTTTGCTGTATGCGCATGCAACTAAAAATTTCACAAATGCCGACCAACCGGTCATTGCCCGCTGGCGCGAAACAGGTCAGTTGATTGGTATTTGCCTGTCAGCGATTGCGCCAACGATATTCGCTTCACTAAGTGTGCTGCCCTATGTCTGGTTTGGTGCGTTTCTGATTGGTATCACACTGATTGCTGTATTATTGATGCACGATAGATGGTCAGTCGAAACCGAACCTTCTTCCGTGCAGCCATTCGTGATCGCGGCCCCCGACCCCCGGATCCGCCCGTACTTACTTTTGGCATTTGTAAACGCGATCCCAGTTGCGATAACATCTACCCTGTTCTTGTTTTATGTAGAACACGCAATCGGAGCGGCGGCCGCATCTGGTCCGTTGTTGCTGTTGTTTTTTGGGGCTGCTGCCGTTGCTGTACCGGTCTGGAGCCTGTTGGCAAAAACCTATTCAGTTGAGTGGGTGCTTGGGTGTGCGATGCTGGCCTCGCTCTTGGCGTTTGTGTTTACGTTTTCACTGGTTACGGGTGATGTTTTGGCGTTTGCGGTGATTTGTGGGGTGACAGGTATTTTAACGGGGGCTGATCTTACGTTACTGCCAATGATTTTTATCAAATTTTTGCAGCGCACGAATGTGCCAAGTGAAGAGGCCTTTGGGTACTGGTCACTTTCTGCCAAACTGGCCTTGGCACTTGCAGTAGGGCTTGTTTTGCCAGGGTTAGAGTTATCTGGTTTTGACCCAGAAACGCCAACTGCGCAGGGTATTCATAATCTAAGTGTTGCATATGCGTTGATACCGACGGCTTTGAAATTCTGTGCAATTTACATGTTGTGGCGCATCAGTACGCATCAATCGGCCAGTGTGCAGGGTTTCAATCGGTAAATGGTTTGCTGTTCTTCACATGTCATCGGGGTGCAGGGTGCATCCAGGACTGGTAATTCGATTGTTTCAATTAAAATCCAATCATCATACAGATAAACGTTGTACGTGGTTTTTAATGTCTCGCTTTTGATCTTTGTCTTGAACCAAAGGCTTTCTGACGCGCGATCCACAATTGGTGTGTTGGGATTATTCTGACCAACAAAAATGAAGCCATTGTCAAACTGTAAGGTATCTTGGATCGGATTATGTTGCACAGTCACATGTGTCTTGGGACCAAATCCATTTGCCTGACATAGAAACGTTTCAGTTTCTGTCAAAGCTGGTGATGCAATCAGCATAAAAATCCCAAAAATCGAACGCATGATGTCCCCCTATGCACATTATAACTAGGGCAGAAGATAGGATTTCAAACAGATGAGATCCTGCCAATGGCACAGACCATGCACGCCAATATCAAGTGAACCCAAGGCGCTATCGGCACTCAGTGAAAATTACCATGGTTCGGCAGATAGATTATGCAATAAAATCCATTTGATTGCGTCACGCTTCGACATTCTTGGTGTATACCGCTGCTGAAATTTATGATGCGCTTTTCGGTTTGGCGCATAAATCATGAAATTCATGCATCGTCACATCATCAAAATCACTAGTTGATTTTAGGTTCTGAAGCTCTGTTTTTATCCGTGTGTTGATATGTTCAGGAATGCTCAAGTGCATCGAAAAATGGTCCTTGCAGAAAAACTGAGGTGAAAGGTGAAAGAATCAACTGATATGTGCATTGACTCTGTGATGCGAGTCTATATAAGCCGCGCATTCATTGGTGTTGGTGGCCCTCGCAAGGGGATGCCTGTCGTACCCTCGGGTAAAAGGACAACGCCCTTCATAGTGGCCATTGGGCCTCGACCATAACGAAGGAGATCAGCGATGACGAAAAGAACCGCTGCCAAGTACAAAATCGACCGCCGCATGGGCGAAAACATCTGGGGTCGTCCAAAATCACCAGTCAACCGCCGCGAATACGGCCCGGGTCAACATGGCCAAGCGCGTAAGGGTAAATTGTCTGACTTTGGTCTACAGCTTCGCGCAAAGCAGAAGTTGAAAGGTTACTACGGTGATTTGACTGAGAAACAATTCCGCCGCGTCTTTTCAGATGCGGATAGTATGAAGGGTGATACAGGCGAAAACCTAATCGGCCTACTTGAGCGCCGTTTGGACGCCGTCGTCTATCGCGCAAAATTTGTTGCAACTGTATTTGCCGCACGTCAATTCGTGAACCACGGCCACGTTACAGTTAACGGCAAGCGCGTGAACATCCCATCATACCGTGTAAAAGAGGGTGACGTTATCGAAGTACGTGATCGTTCAAAGCAGATGACTGTTTTGCTAGAGGCCGTACAATTGGCAGAGCGCGATGTTCCTGATTACATCGAAGCGGACCATTCAAAGATGACTGCGACATTCGTTCGCACACCGGGTCTTGGCGATGTGCCATATCCAGTGATGATGGAACCAAACCTCGTCATCGAATACTACGCTCAAAACTAAGAGCTCAAGTTTTCAGCAAAAGGCCGCGACGGGGAACCGCCGCGGCCTTTTTCGTTTTGCCTCTGGCATTGATAAAAATCGCCGCGTATGTAGGTCATAACAACGGAGTGAGAGCATGCCAAAAATTCAGCCCCAACCTGGGATTATGGACATCGAGCTTTATCAGGCGGGAAGTTCACATGCCTTAGGCGCAGAAAACACGGTTAAGCTAAGTTCAAATGAAAACCCCTTTGGTCCATCGCCCGCTGCGATTGAGGCGCTGGGTAAAACGGCGCATATGCTGCATCGCTACCCTTCAACGGATCATTTGCCGCTGCGCAAGGCGATTGCTGAGGCCTTTGATTTGTGGAGCGATAATATCATCTGTGGGGTGGGAAGTGATGAAATCATCAGTTTCCTTTGCTATGCCTATGCAGGTCCAGGGGATGAGGTTATCCATACAGAGCATGGGTTTGCGATGTATCGCATTTCCACACTTGCTGCAGGGGCAACACCGGTTGAGGTGCCAGAACACCGTCGCATGACCGATGTGGATGCCATTTTGGAAGCTTGTAATGAACACACCAAAATCGTCTTTATCGCCAATCCAAATAATCCAACGGGTACAATGATTGCCGAGGCAGAAGTGCGCCGTTTGGCTGAGGGAATTCCTTCACATGCCATTTTGGTTTTGGACGGAGCCTATGCGGAATATGTCGAAGGATATGATGGCGGTGCGCGTTTGGTGCATTCCTACGAAAACGTCGTGATGACGCGTACTTTTTCCAAATTGTACGGGCTAGGGGGACTGCGCGTTGGTTGGGGGTACGGGCCTAAGCACATTATTGATATCCTAAATCGAATTCGTGGTCCGTTTAACGTATCCCTCCCTGCACTTGCGGCTGCAGAAGCCGCGGTAAAAGACCAAGCCTATGCCGATAAATGTCGGGATGAAAATACCCGACTGCGGGCTTGGTTGGCGAATGCATTGGCCGAACATGGGGTTGCCTCTGACACTTCGATGACCAACTTTATTCTCGCGCGCTTTAACTCCACACAAGAAGCTGAAGCTTGTGATGAGTATCTGAAAGCTCAGGGCCTGATAGTGCGGCGTGTTGGGGGATATAACTTACCCGAATGTTTGCGTATTACCGTGGGTGACGAAGCGTCATGCCGTCGTGTTGCGCACGCAGTTGGGAAATTCAAAGAGCAGAGCAATGACTAAAGTATACGATCGCGTCGCCCTTATTGGGTTGGGACTGATTGCATCTTCGATGTTTTGGGCCATCAAGCGCGCCGGATTAGCACAAGAAGTGACAGGCTATGCCCGTTCGGCACAAACACGCGATACAGCCCGTCGTATCGGATTGTGCGATCGTGTTTGTGACAGCGTTCAGGATGCAGTGCGTGATGCTGATTTGATTGTTTTGTGTGTCCCTGTTGGGGCAATGGGATCGGTTGCGCAGGAAATTGCACCCGTTTTGAAATCTGGTGCAACCATCAGTGATGTGGGATCAGTAAAGCGATCCGTGATCGACGCGGTGGCCCCACATTTGCCGACAGATGTTCATTTCATACCCGCGCACCCATTGGCGGGAACTGAACATTCAGGGCCTGAAAGTGGCTTTGCAACCCTGTTTGATAATCGCTGGTGTTTGTTGGTTCCGATGCCCGAAACAGACGCGCGGGCAATTCAGCGTTTGCGTGATTTCTGGGTTGGAATTGGGTCAAATGTGGATGAAATGGACCCAGACCACCACGACTTGGTTTTAGCGGTGACGTCTCATACTCCTCACTTGATCGCTTATACGATGGTGGGTGTCGCAGACGATTTGGGGCGTGTTACTGATAGCGAAGTGATCAAATATTCGGCGGCTGGGTTTCGTGATTTTACGCGTATCGCTGCCAGTGATCCCACGATGTGGCGGGATGTATTTCTGACAAATAAGGAAGCAACCCTAGAAATTTTAGGGCGCTTCACCGAAGAGCTGTTCGCGCTGCAGCGTGCCATCAGAACAGGAGATG
>CAXABH010000115.1:0-6108 GCA_963966925.1 uncultured Rhodobacterales bacterium | reverse complement strand
AAAGATCGCCCTGTTTTTTCTGTACAGCACCACCCAGAAGCAAGTCCAGGCCCACAGGATAGCTTTTACCTGTTTGAACGTTTTGCAGCGTCTATGGACTAATCACTATCGGCGAGCAGCTTAAGACGCGTAGAAAACGCAATTGATATGTGCTGACGCAGACATTCATCTGCCTTATCTTCATGCCCATGCATGATGGCATCAACAATTTCCTGATGTTCGGCCAAGGCAACTTCGCCACGCCCATCCGCAGCCAGCGATGTTGTTGCCATCAATGCCATCGAACGGTGCACCAAATCCAATTGCTGAACCAAAAACCGGTTGTGTGATGCAAGATGGATTTGTTTATGAAATCGACGGTTGGCCCGCGATAGAGCATTTGGATCATCTACAATTTTGTAATCGTCGTGAACCATATCCTGTAACACACGCTTTTCTTCGATGGTTGCGTGTCGGGCGGCCAACCGGGCGGCCAAACCCTCTAACTCGCTGCGCACAACATAAAGTTCGGCCATTTGACTATGATCAAGCGAGGCCACAATTAGGCTCCTGCCATCACGACTAAGTAACGATTGCGTCTCTAGGCGCTGCAACGCCTCACGAATTGGCGTACGCGATACCCCGAAACGATCCGCCAATTCGCTTTCAACTAAGCGATCACCCGGTTTGTAAACGCCAATATCAATCGCATCTAAGATCAATCCGTAGGCATCTTTGTTATTTTGTCGTAGCTGTGTCATAGTACTCGTCCGTTATCTGTCCTACCTTAAGTGGTGTTTTACGCGCAAATCAAGTAACCCTTTCATTTTTCTGAATATGTATAGGAGGACATTATGTCCAAAAGTAAATTTCCCCATGTGACTGAATGGGTGTTTGACATGGATCACACCCTATATCCGCCACACAATAAATTGTTTGACCAGATAGAGATTTTGATGGCTGATTATTTTGTCAAAGTCACTGGTTTGCAAAAACCTCAGGCGGATCAATTGCGTCAAACGTATTGGAACAAATATGGTGCATCACTGACAGGGTTAATGCATCATCATGACGTTGACCCTGCTGATTTTCTTCGGGACGTGCATGACATTGATTTTTCTGTGCTGGACCCCGATCATACTTTAAACGATATTTTACGCGACCTGCCCGGGCGCAAAATTGTCTATACAAATGCCCCCAGCAATTATGCCGCAAAAACATTGGATCGTTTACATCTGAGCGATATGTTCGATGCTGTTTACGCATTAGAGGATGCCGATTTAATCCCGAAACCAAACCAGCAGGCCTATGATATTATACTGGAAAAGGCGCGCATTGATCCGCAACGCGCCGCAATGTTTGAGGATAGCCCACAGAATTTGCGCGTACCCCATGAAATCGGCATGCGCACGGTATTGGTGCATGGAAAAAGTAGTGATGCCCATATCCATCACCAAACCCAAGATTTATCACAATTTTTGCACCAACTGGTGACCGAGTGACGCAGCAACCTTTTGCTTTGGCGTGATCTGGCCTAAATGTACATCAAGCAAAAGGATAACATGATGAGCGATCATACAGTCGATGTTGTAGTATCGGGCGGGGGCATTGCCGGACTGGTAACGGCCATTGCGTTTTCCCAGGCCGGATTTGAAACCATATGCGTGGATCCTCAGCCACCGGTCACATCTCGCGCGGCCGATGGTGCAGATCTACGCACAACTGCATTTTTGCAACCTGCCCGCAATTTTTTAGATGACTTGGGGATTTGGGAACATTTTGCACCCGAAACAATGCCTTTGGACATCATGCGGATTGTGGATGCGGGTGGTGCGGACAATCCACCCCGCATGCGCGTTGAAAAAGAATTCAATGCCTCTGAAGTTTCTGACCTACCATTTGGATGGAACATTCCAAACACCGCCGCGCGCGCGGCACTGTTGAAACGCATCGAAGGTTTAGTGACTTTAACGTTTTTGACAGGTGTATCATGTGATCGCCTTTTCAGCCGCGTGGGCGAGGCACGCGTTACGTTGTCAAACGGGGATCGGTATCGCGCAAAACTGGTTGTTGCGGCAGATGGGCGAAATTCACCCATGCGCGAACAATCAGGGATCAGCGTGCAAACAACGCGTTTCGGGCAAAAGGCGTTGGCCTTTGCCGTATCGCACCCGATTCCGCATGAAAATGTATCAACGGAAATTCATCGCACGGGGGGACCATTCACCCTTGTTCCTCTGCCCGACCACGATGGAATGCCCTGCTCTGCCATTGTTTGGATGGAAACAGGCCCCAACGCTAAGGCCCTGTTTGATCTGGATGTTCCCGATTTTGAGGCCGCTATGAGCGAGCGTTCTTGTCATCTATTGGGGCCATTAACGCTCTTGGGGCGTCGCAGTCTGTGGCCAATCATTTCGCAACTGGCAGGTCGGTTAAGTGGTCAACGCCTGGCCTTGGTGGCAGAGGCAGCCCATGTGGTACCACCGATTGGCGCACAGGGGTTAAACATGAGCCTTGCTGACATCCGATCATTGGTCGATTTGGCAGTAGAGAACCCCGAAAAACTGGGATCAGAGGCGATATTAAACACCTATCACACGTCACGATACGCGGACCTAAAGCTGCGGGTTCAGGGGATCACGATGTTAAATCGTGCATCTATGTTCGATGATCAACCGTTGCGCGATTTGCGGGCTACTGGATTAAATGCACTTTATGCGTTGCCACAGGTGCGCAAAACCCTGATGCAGATGGGTTTGGGCCTTCGATAAAGGCCGACTGCAAAATGCAATCGGCCCCAAATTTTGTATTGGATGGTTTAACCTAGGACCGTATCTAAAACGCGGTTCAGGCGGGCGACAGTCCCATCAACATTATACAGTTTGTCCAAACCGAATAGCCCCAAACGGAATGTCATGAACCCTTCTGGCTCATCACAGGCCAAGGGAACACCCGCGGCAATTTGCATGCCTTCGGCTGCAAATTTTGATCCGTTTTGGATGGATGGATCACCCGTATAGCTGACAACAACACCAGGTGCGCCAAAACCTTCGGCAGCAACTGATTGAATGCCTTTTGCCTTCAAGATATCGCGCACGCGATTGCCCAATTCCCACTGCGCGTCACACAATTTGTCAAACCCGTACTCTTGGGTTTCTAACATTGTGTCGCGGAATGCGCGCAATGCATCTGTTGGCATCGTTGCATGATAGGCGTGACCACCATTTTCATAAGTCTGCATAATTGAGTGCCATTTTTTCAGATCAATCGCAAAGCTATCGGAGTCTGTGCTGTCCAAACGCTGCACAGCACGATCTGACATCATCACCAAGCCCGCAGAGGGGGACGCCGACCACCCCTTTTGTGGTGCGGAAATCAACACATCGACACCAGTTGCCTTCATATCAACCCAAACGCAACCCGATGCGATGCAATCCAAAACCATGATCGCCCCCACATCATGCGCAGCACTTGCCAACGCCGTGACATAATCATCCGGCAGGATAACCCCCGCAGATGTTTCAACGTGGGGCGCAAAAACCACATCGGGGCGTAGTTCGTGGATGCGTGAAACCACATCTTCGATTGCAGCAGGTTGAAACGGCTCTTGTACGCCGTTTCCTGTGCGGCGTGCCTTCATCACCTCGACATCAGAGGCAATAGATGAGGTTTCAAAAATTTGGCTCCAACGATATGAAAACCAGCCGTTACGCACCACCAAAACTTTGGCATCCCGACCGAATTGGCGCGCAACCGCTTCCATTCCATAGGTTCCACCGCCAGGAATTAGGGCGGTTGCATCTGCGTTGTACACCTCTTTCAGCATGCCCGAGATATCAGTCATCACCGACTGAAAAGATTTTGACATGTGATTTAAAGAGCGGTCTGTGAAGACCACGGAAAATTCTTCTAGCCCATCTGGATCAATATTTTCAAGCAGCGCCGCCATGTGGGCCTCCTATATGCGTGTTGTGTCGTACCAATTTCACAATAGACCTTAACCCAAAATCCCCCATGCGACAAATATTCACTGACCTAAATTGGACCTGGGCGTTTTTCTTCGCTTAGTAGAACGTTCGCCTCTAAATCGCCCACCCCTGGCAACGTCATGATGCGGCGCCGTAATACCCTTTCGAAATCGGAAATATCGCGAGCCACAACGCGCAATCGATAATCATACAGTCCCAAAACATGTTCGATTTGCTGTACCTCTGGAATCGCTTTGACCGCGCGCTCAAAATCTTCCAGGCTCACGCGGCCTTTCGTTGCCAATTTAATTCCCAAAAATACCGTTACACCCAAACCCAATTTTTCGCGATCTAGGTTCAACGTGACACCCTTGATCACGCCTTCTTCTTTTAATCGCTTTATGCGTCGCCAGATCGCTGGTTGGGACATATCCAAACTTTTCGCCAGTGCCGCAGCACTTTGATCGGCATCGTGTTGTAACAACCGCAGCAGGGCACGATCGGTTTCATCCAATATCATATCGGCACCCCTGCATTGGTTTTAATGCGTGCAACATGCATCAATGCCTCGACCTCGGCGATGTGGGGCAAGGTCAAAATGCGATCCCGATAGACCTGTTGATAATTCGACATATCGCGCGCTACGATTGACAGACGGACATCGACACGGCCCAAGAAGGTTTGAATTTCAATCACCTCTGGAACATCGCGTGCGGCATCTATGAACGCATCAAAGGCGCGGGGTTGAGTTTTATCTAATGTCACGCGCAAGGACACTTCAACCTCATATCCAAGCGCGGCCCAATCGATGACCACCGTCTTGCTAACAATTGTCCCGTCGCTTCGCATTCGCGATAAACGCCGTGATGCAACCGAGGGAGTTGTGGCCGCACGTTCTGCCAAATCAGCCAGTGGCATTTCAGGCTCTGCCTGAAGATAGCGAAGTATGCGTCGATCAAGATCATCAAGCATGATATTTTCATATATTGTGTATTTATGAATTATTATTGCATATATTATTACATTTTTGCGATTTTAGAAAGCCCAATACTGTATTATCCCCTATGTTACAGCATCATCTAATATAAGAGGACGAAACATGCGTGTTTATTATGATCGCGATTGCGACGTAAACCTAATCAAAGATCTAAAAGTTGCCATTCTGGGCTATGGCTCGCAAGGTCACGCACATGCGTTGAACCTGCGTGATTCTGGTGCAAAGAACGTTGTTGTTGCCCTACGCGAAGGCTCTGCATCTGCAGCCAAAGCAGAAGGCGAAGGCCTAAAGGTTATGGGCATCGCAGAAGCCGCGGCATGGTGTGACGTAATTATGTTCACAATGCCCGACGAACTTCAGGCGGAAACATACAAAAAATACGTCCACGACAACCTACGTGACGGCGCAGCAATCGCATTTGCGCACGGCCTAAACGTACATTTTGGTTTGATTGAACCAAAGCCAGGCGTTGACGTGATCATGATGGCACCAAAAGGCCCAGGTCACACAGTACGTGGCGAATACGTCAAAGGTGGCGGTGTGCCCTGCCTTGTTGCTGTGAACCAGGACGCAACAGGCCGCGCATTGGAAATCGGTCTATCCTATTGTTCAGCAATCGGTGGCGGTCGTTCAGGCATCATCGAAACAAACTTCCGCGAAGAATGTGAAACTGACCTATTCGGTGAACAGGCTGTTCTATGTGGTGGTTTGGTTGAATTGATCCGTATGGGCTTTGAAACATTGGTTGAAGCAGGTTACGCACCTGAAATGGCCTATTTCGAATGTTTGCACGAAGTGAAGTTGATCGTTGACTTGATCTACGAAGGCGGCATTGCGAACATGAACTATTCAATTTCGAACACAGCGGAATACGGTGAATATGTCACTGGCCCACGCATTCTTCCATACGATGAAACAAAAGCGCGTATGAAAGCTGTTCTGGATGACATTCAGCGCGGTAAATTCGTGCGTGACTTTATGGCAGAAAACCAAGTTGGTCAGCCGTTCTTTAAGGCGACACGCCGTATCAACGATGAACACCAGATTGAACAAGTTGGTGAACAACTGCGCGCTATGATGCCGTGGATTTCAGCAGGCAAAATGGTCGACAAAGCGAAGAATTAATTTGCAAATCGGGGGCCAATATGGCCCCCGATTTTTTTA
>CAXABH010000114.1:0-6124 GCA_963966925.1 uncultured Rhodobacterales bacterium | reverse complement strand
GGGTCCAGATAGCGTTTGCGCAGGCGAATGGATTGGGGGGTGACCTCGACCAGTTCATCATCGTTGATATAGGCGATCGCCTCTTCCAATGAAAACTTAATGTGGGGTGTTAGGCGCACCGCATCATCTGAGCCTGAGGCACGCACGTTTGTCAGTTTTTTACCCTTAAGCGGGTTCACTTCTAGGTCATTATCGCGGCTGTGTTCACCGATGATCATGCCTTGGTAGACCTTTGTTTGGGGAGCAACAAACATGCGGCCGCGCTCTTCTAGGTTCCACAGCGCGTATGCAACCGCTTCGCCGTCTTCCATTGAAATCAAAACACCGGCGCGACGCCCAGGAATAGGCCCCTTATAGGGGGACCAGCCGTGGAACACGCGGTTCATGATGCCAGTGCCACGTGTGTCGGTCAGGAATTCGCCGTGATATCCGATCAACCCACGCGCAGGGACATGGGCCACAATGCGTGTTTTGCCCGCACCCGCAGGGCGCATTTCGGCCAAGTCACCTTTGCGTGCGCCAGTGATTTTTTCAATGACCGCCCCTGAATAATCATCATCTACATCAATGGTGACTTCTTCAATGGGTTCAAGGCGTTGACCATCTTCTTCACGCATCAAAACTTGGGGCCGAGAGATCGATAATTCAAATCCTTCGCGGCGCATGTTTTCAATCAAAACGCCCATTTGCAATTCGCCGCGACCCGCAACCTCAAACGCTTCGCCGCCAGGCGTGTCGGTGATTTTGATGGCCACGTTGCTTTCGGCCTCTTTCATCAAACGATCACGGATCACACGTGATTGCACTTTGCTACCTTCGCGCCCTGCCAGCGGGCTGTCGTTGATCCCAAAGGTCACGGTGATGGTGGGGGGATCAATCGGTTGCGCCTCAAGCGGTTCCTCAACCGCCAATGCGCATAGTGTGTCTGAAACGGTTGCTTTGCTCATACCTGCAATCGTGACGATATCACCTGGTGTCGCCTCATCAATCTCTTGCTGGGCTAGTCCACGAAATGCCAAAATCTTGGTCACACGGAACTGTTCAATTTTTTGGCCAACGCGCGTCAAAGCTTGGATTGTTGCGCCGACTTTTAGCGTTCCGCTTTCTACGCGACCTGTCAAAACACGACCGATGAAATTATCGCTGCCCAATGTTGTTGCCAACATGCGGAAATCGTCGTCTTTGCGCTGCAATTGACGCGGCGCAGGGACGTGATTGACAATCAAATCAAACAGGGCCGACAAATCCTTGCGCGGACCGTCTAATTCATGATCTGCCCAACCAGAGCGGCCTGAGGCATACATATGCGGAAAATCTAATTGATCGTCAGTTGCATCCAAGGCGGCAAATAGATCAAAACATTCATCCAGCGCGCGATCAGATTCCGCATCGGGTTTGTCGACCTTGTTCAATACAACAATGGGGCGCAATCCCATGGCCAGCGCTTTTGATGTTACAAATTTTGTTTGTGGCATCGGGCCTTCGGCAGCGTCCACCAATAGCACAACACCATCCACCATGCTCAGGATGCGTTCAACCTCGGCACCGAAATCGGCGTGACCTGGGGTGTCAACGATGTTGATACGCGTGTTTTTCCATTCGACGGATGTACACTTCGCCATAATAGTGATGCCACGTTCACGTTCCAAATCATTGCTATCCATTGCACGTTCGGCGACAGCCTGATTTGCGCGAAATGCGCCTGATTGTTTCAGAAGTTCGTCAACAAGGGTGGTTTTACCGTGGTCAACGTGCGCGATTATCGCGATATTGCGAAGTTCCATATGCAGGATCTACCTAAACTAGTGATGTTTGGGCACCGCCTATCCGCAAAATACCTAAATTGCCAGACCCTATTGGGTCGCAGGGCAAGTTTCTTTGCCCTGCGGGTATTTTAAATGGGTTTAGTGGTTCAAATGGATGTTGAACGCGGCTCGCAATGCGGCCTCGGTTTCTGGATCAAACCGCGCGTTTGAGGGTTCGCTTAGGATCGCCTCTTTGCGTTGTGTTGCATTCGCCAGCAGGTCAGGTTTTCCATTTTCAACCCATTCCTTTGGGCTGCTGCGATCCCCAAGGGTGGGATAGATGTATTCGGTTTGCATCAGCTTCAGGGTTTGATCGGATCCCAGATAATGACCTGGTCCTGTCAGGCATGTTTCGCGGATCACCTCTAGGCTAACGCTATCTTCACTGACATCAATACCCTTCACGCAGCGCAGCGCCTGAGCGATGATGTCATCACCCAGGATCAGGCTTTCGTGACAGAACCCCAAAAGGGATGCATGCATGCCGACGGATTCATAGACCATGTTCAGTCCTGTTAAACCTGCCATCAGGTTGGAATTCATCTGTTCCCAGCCTGCCTGCATATCAGGCAGTTTAGCATCTGCAATCCCCGCCGCAGCGCCACCTGGGATGCCATAAAACTGGTGCATCTGCGCACATCCTGCCGTCAGAAGCGCCTGTTCACCGCTGCCCCCTGACATTGCGCCTGTGCGTAGATCAGACACGAAAGGCCATGTTCCAAAAATTGCGGGATGTCCCGGTTTAATGGAGTGAACGTAAACCAACCCCGCCAAACATTCTGCAACTGCCTGCACGATTGCGCCAGCGATTGGGGCCGGGGCGGTTGCCCCTGCTTGGCCCGCACTTAGCAACAAAACCGGCATGCCCGCTTTGATGCATTCTTCCATGACTTCACAGCTTTCTGTTGCGAATTTCATGGGGGGGACAACAAAACAGTTTGAGTTGGACACAAACGGGCGTTCGCGCCACTTATGCTCTCCTCCTGCCATGATGTGCAGCATTTCGATCGCGCCTTTGACAAAGCTTGGCTCTGTAAAGGAGGTGCCAACATGTTTTTTGGTTCCGCTGCAGCAGGCATAGATTGTATTCAAATCCATTTCGCGGTTATCCAAGATATCGCGCGCCACCATTGGGCGTTGCAAAAAATGGATGTTATCCAAATGATCTGTAATGCGTGCGGCGTCATGCAGGTCCTGTAATGTGCTGTCACGGTAATTTTTACCATCAACATCCACCATGTGCACGGCGGCACCTGCCGTGCCGTAATGCACGCGCGTTCCACCCAAGCTTAGGTCATGTTTCGGATCGCGCCCATGCAGCGTGATTTCACGATTGGCCGATGCCAGCGCATCTTCGACCAATGAACGGGGAAACCGCAGGCGACCATCATCGCCCAAAACCGCGCCTGCTGCAGTCATGCATTCAATGCCGCTTTGTGGGGCCTCAGATAGGCCAATTTGTTCCAATGCATCTAGCGCTGCTTGGTGAATGCGCTCAACGCCCTCTGGGGTTAATGGGCGATATTTGCCGCCTTCTAATCCCGCGCGAACGGGACGAAGATGATCCGCAAGAGGGGCTGAGCGGGTTTGACGGCGGGCGGTTCTGCCGCCTGCGCGACGCGGAGATTCTGATGTCATAGTGATGTATCCGGTGTTTTAGTGTTCTGAAAAATAAGGAAGTTCAGAACGAAACAGGTGCGCCGCGTGCTGCGCGGCCACGGCAGGCACCGATCACAACGATCACAAGCATATGTTTAGACGTCACAGATTGCATGCGGGACCCTATGGTTTACAGCAGGCTGACCGACGTGCGCAGAATCGTCTTGTCAGTTTGCGACTTGTGTCGCTTTTTGACCATACGGTTTACATTTTCTGGTCCATCTTGGAGCACCGCGCAGTCTGAAATTTTTCCATCCATCCAATAGTTCAGTTCAAAACGTTGGGCTGTGTAAAGTGTGAACCAAAGCTTTGGGACGGTGTTGGCTATTATAGTGCAACCGCGGGATGATTTGGTGCTGATTTGACGACAGATCGGTGTATCACGCCTCTTTCTGATCCGCAAAATCGTCAAGTGCGGCAAAGGGATCATAGTCTGACTCTTCGTCATTTGCTGTCGCTTCGTCATCATCGTTTTCATCTGCAGCCAGAAGGGCTGCCATGGGATCTTCTTCTTCGGTTTCTGCGGCCATCGCGGCGAATTGTTTGTCCAACTCCTCCTGACGGCGCAATGCATCATCGGCTGAAATGATGGCGTTTGGATCTGTTTCAGTTTCATCCGGCGTTGACATCAACGCTGCTGCCGCATCCAGATCGATCATGCTAAGTGTGGGTTCTTTTTTGGGCGCAGGTGGTGGTGGCGCAGGCTCGTGTTCGGCTACCACTTCTAGATCTAGTTCTAGTTCTGGTTTGGTTTATTCGCGGGGGGACACAGCATGACACCGTATGAACCCTGCGCAAGTTGCACAATGATGCGGATCAAATTATTTATGGTGGTCGGCGCGTTTGTTATGGGGCTAATCTATTTTCAACCCAGCAACGCTGTGGTGCTTGCTTCATATTTGCCATCTACAGTTATCATCGCAGCGCTTATTTTTCTGTCTGGCGCCATTGGATTTGGTGTGCGGTATTATCAGATGAAAACAGCGCGGGCCAACGGCGCGAAAGAGTTATAAATAATCGCGCAATGCGACGATGCGATTGTTGATTTTAGATCCATCCTTGTAGGTCACTATTTCAATAGCAATCTTATCGGACTTTCCAAAAAGTGAATCGCTTAAACATTCTGCAAGGCTCTTGAATAATTTCATAATGACATCTCCTGTTTGGGTAATGTTTTGCAATATCAAGGCCAATTAGATGGCATTACGCGAACTATGATTAGAAAAATTATTCAAAAAGATAATTCATTTGGGTGGCAAAGGTGGTCATTGGTATGTGGGGGGTTAACTTGAGATCAAAAATAGCAAATACCTATTTTATGAAAATAAGAGGTGGCTTCAATGGCACAAATAGCAGCAATCGAACAAAAAATTCGCATCCTTGTCGCGGATGACCATGAGATGATTTTGGACATCGCTCGGATGTATCTGGACCAACAGGCTGATATGTCCGTTGTCACTGTCATGGATCTGGATGCCGCATTGACGGCATTCCGTGAACAGGGGCCCTTCGATATTGTTCTGCTGGACTATCAGATGCCTGGCATGGACGGTTTAAGCGGTTTGGAGAAAATGATTGCTTTGGCTGATGGTGCGCCGGTTGCGATCATCACGGGCAATCCAACACGAAACCTTATGAACCAAGCATTGGACGCGGGCGCGTCAGGTATCATTTCTAAATCACTTCCGATCCGGTCCTTGGCGAATTCTGTTCGGTTTATTCATTCTGGTGAAACTTATATGCCGCTGCATTTAATGCAGGACGAGACAAACAAAAAAACGTCCGAAACAGGGCCGCTGGGTGGGCGTGAAATGACGGTACTGAGATATTTGGGTGAGGGGAACAAGAATAAAGAAATTGCGATGACATTAGGCCTGTCAGAGGGCACTGTTAAAATGCACGTGATGTCGATTTGTAAGAAGCTTGAGGCAACAAATCGCACACAAGCCGTGGTGATAGCGCGCGATATGGGTTTGTTATAAACCTTAGTCCATTTGTTCCATGATTAATGAATGCGCACGTTCGATTGCCGCGCGTTTAATCTGGGATATGCGCCCCGTTGTTACGTCTAGAATGGCCGCTACCTCGTAGACGTTTAATTCTGCTACATAATAAAGTTACAGGACCCGCGCTTCGCGTTCAGGCAATTTAGAGATCGCTTTACGCAGCATACCGCGCATTTGTGATTGGTATGTTGCCTCTTCTGGTGATGGCATAAAATCCTGAAATAGGATCGAATGATCCGTATACACTTCATCTAACGATTTGACTCTACTGGCCTGAAAACGCGCTTGCCAATTTTGCAGTTCTTTCAGCGTCATTTCCATTTTTTCGGATAATTCTTCTGGCGTTGGGGTGCGTTGGTGTTCAATTTCTAGGTCGCGTTCAGCCGCGCGTACCTTTTGCTGCATCGAAATGGTCGTGCGACATAAATTGGAATTATGGCGCAGACAATCGATGATAGATCCACGAACACGAATTGCAGCATAGGCGGCTAAGGTAACGCCTTCGCGCGCCGAATAACGCCGGCTGGCATCAACTGACCCAAGATAGCACGCCTGCATCAAATCGTCTAATTCAATAAAGCGACCAGCGCGCTCTCGGAAGGCGTTTTTTTACGCTTCCGTGGAGGCTTGCTGAGGGTTAAATTGTTAATCGCC